>JAEYUH010000156.1 GCA_023432725.1 Actinomycetes bacterium
GCCAGGGTGCGCAGCAGCGGCAGTTCCACCTCGCGCAGCAGGTTGGCCCCGCCGCGCTCCTCAAGCTCGGTCTCCAGCGCCCCCGCCAGGTCGATCACCGCCCGTGCCCGCACCATCGCGTCCTTGCCCGAGGTCTCCTCGAAGGTGAAGGCCAATTGGTCGCCGCCGTCGGAGCCGGTGGTGTCGACGGCCAGTTCGCGGCGCAGGTGGCGGGCGGTGAGATCGGCCAGGTCGTAGACGCGCTGGTCGGGCTTCAACAGGTAGGCCGCGAGCTGGGTGTCGCTCGCCAGGCCCTCGAGTTGCCAGCCGCGGGCCCACAAGGCCTCGAGCGGGCCCTTCGCGTCGTGCATCGCCTTGGGCGCTGCCGGGTCGGCCAGCCAGGTCGCCAGCGCAGCGTCGTCGGCGGGGGTGAGGTCGGCGACGTCGATCCAGCAGGCGGTGCCGTCGGCGGCCGCCAGCGCGAGGCCGGCAATGTCCCCGGTGCCCCAGCGCCAGGCGCCGGTCACGTCGATGCCGACGACGGCGCCGCGGGCGTGGGCGTCCAGCCAGCCGGCGACCTCGCCGGGGGCGAGCGCCGTCCCGGTCACGTCGAAGCCGCCCTCCGGCCCGGTCAGCTCGGCGGGCAGGGTCTCCAGCAGCCGGTCGCGCAGCACCCGGAACTCGAGGCTGTCGAACAGGGTGTGGACGGCTTCGCGGTTCCAGTCGCGGCGGGCCAGCGACTCGACGGCGATCGGCAGGTCGAGGTCGGCCACCAGGGCGTTCAGCCGCCGGTTCCTGACCACGTCGTCGAGATGGGCGCGCAGCGAGTCGCCCACCTTGCCGCCAACCTCGTCGGCGCGACGGACCAGGTTCTCCAGCCCTCCGTAGGCGTCCAGCCACTTGGCGGCGGTCTTCGGGCCCACACCGGGGACACCGGGCAGGTTGTCGCTGCTCTCCCCCACCAGCGCGGCGAGCTCCGGGTAGCGGGCGGGCGGGACGAGGTAGCGCTCCTCGACGAGGGCAGGGGTCATCCGGGCCAGGTCGGAGACGCCCTTGCGCGGATAGAGCACGGTGACCGAGTCGTTGACGAGTTGCAGGGTGTCGCGGTCGCCGGTGCAGATCAGGGTGCGCAGCCCCGAGTCGGTGGAGCGGCGGGCGAGGGTGGCGATGATGTCATCGGCCTCGAACCCGTCCACCTCGACGTGGACGATGTTGAGCGCGTCGAGGACCTCCTTGATGAGGTCGACCTGCCCGGCGAACTCGGCCGGTGAGGCAGAGCGGTTCGCCTTGTACTCGGCGTACTGCTCGCTGCGGAAGGTCTTGCGGGAGACGTCGAAGGCGACCGCGAGGTGGGTCGGCTGCTCGTCGCGCAGCACGTTGATGAGCATCGAGGTGAAGCCGTACACAGCGTTGGTGTGCTGGCCGGTGGTGGTGGAGAAGTTCTCGACCGGGAGCGCGAAGAAGGCGCGGTAGGCCACCGAATGCCCGTCGATCAGCAGCAGCACTCCCTCGTTGCTGGCCCGTCCGTCGGGACCGGAGGTCGGGGTGGGCCGGTTGGCGCTGTCGGGAGCGGAGGTCGTCACCGGCGACACATTACCGGCGGCCGCTGACACCGCCACCCCGCCCCCTCACCGGGGACGGTTCCCCGGCTCACCGGGGACGGACCCCGGGCGGGCGTCGCGGTCGCCGGCTCGCACCTCTCACGCACCGCGACGGCGGACGGGTGTGCCAAGGTTGTCGCCATGAACGTGCCGGACTGGTTCCACCACTTCACCAGCGCCCTCGACGAGAAGATGGGCCTCGTCCTTGACGAGGTCACCCCGACGCGTGCGGTCGGTCGTTACCCGGTGGAGGGCAACACCCAACCGTTCGGGCTGTGGCACGGCGGCGCGTCCTGCGTGGTCGCAGAGACCCTCGCCTCGCTGGCGGCAGCCGCCGAAGTGGGGCCCAAGGGACAGATCGCGGGAGTCGACATCAACGCCACCCACCTGCTCCCGGTGCGCTCCGGCTGGGTGACCGGCGTCGCGACGGCGCTGCGGATCGGCGGGACGCTGGCCACCTATGACGTGGCGATCAGCGATGACGCGGGCCGCCAGGTCTGCGCCGCCCGAATCACCGTCACCCTGAAGCGGGCGCCGGGCTGAGCCGGGCGGCGTCCAAGTTCTGCCACCTGTTGAGGCCGGCTGCCCCAGTTGTCGGCCAACCGGGCTACCTGGCAGAAGTTGGACGGTCAGGCCAGCGGACGGCCGGACTTGCCCGCCTTGGCGTGGTCGATGACGCCGTCGGCGACCTCGCGCATCGACTTGCGGAGGTCCATCGCGGTCTTCTGGATCCAGCGGAAGGCCTCCGGCTCGGTGAGCCCGAGCCCTTCCTGGAGCAGGCCTTTCGCCTGGTCGACGGCCTTGCGGGACGCGAACCGCTCCTCCAGATCGGCGACCTCGGCCTCCACGGCCCTGATCTCGGCGAATCGCGCCATCGCGATCTCGATGGCCGGCACGACGTCGGAGGCGTCGAAGGGCTTGACCACGTAGGCCATCGCCCCGGCTTCGCGGGCCCGCTCGATCAGCTCGCGCTGGCTGAAGGCGGTGAGCATGACGACGGCGGCGATCCGCTCCTCGGCGATGGTTGCCGCGGCGGTGATGCCGTCCATCTTGGGCATCTTGACGTCCATCACGACAAGGTCGGGTCCGAGCTCACGGGCCAGGGCGAGGGCCTCTTCTCCGTCCGAGGCCTCACCGACGATCTCGTAGCCCTCTTCCCGCAGCATGTCGACGAGGTCGAGCCGGATGAGCGCCTCGTCCTCGGCCACGAGAACGCGGATCGGCTCGGGCGCGGAGTCGGGACGGGAAGGGTTCGAGGTGCTGGTCATGGAGAGTCCTTGTAGCTAGCGAGCCGGCCGGCGGCAGGGCATTGTCGAGGTTACCGCGTCGCCGCAACGGCTCGCCAAGTGTGACAGAATCGTGGGCGGCCCGGCCCGAGTGGCGGAATGGCAGACGCGGGCGACTCAAAATCGTCAGTCCGAAAGGACGTGGGGGTTCGACTCCCCCCTCGGGCACCATGCGGTCCGGCCCCATCCCCACCGCGGACAGGCAGCCGGGTCGGCTGTGGGAACCGGATTCTGCGGACCGGAGTCGCCACCGCGGAACCGTCCCCCTGAGCCGAAGAACCGTCCCCCTGAGCCGAAGAACCGTCCCCGTCGGTCAGTCGTTGCCGCGATAGTGCTCGTCGACCTCGGTGATCAGCCCGACCCGGTGGGTGTGCCGGCCGCCCTGCTCGAAGTCGGCGTCGAGCCAGGCGTCCACGATCATCTTGGCCAGGTCGACCCCGACCACCCGGGCGCCGAAGGCGAGCACGTTGGCGTTGTTGTGCCGCTTGGCCATCTGGGCCGAGTAGGGCTCGCTGACGCAGGCCGCCCTGACGCCCTTGACCTTGTTCGCGGTGATCGAGATGCCGACGCCTGTGCCGCAGATGGCGATCCCGGCCTCGGCGTCGCCGCGGGCGACGGCCTCGCCGACCAGCCGGCCCCAGACCGGGTAGTCGGTGCTCTCGACCGACTCGGTGCCGAGGTCGACGATCTCGTGCCCGCGGGACCGGACATGCTCGAAGACCGCCTTCTTCAGGTCGATGGCGGTGTGGTCTCCGCCGATCACGAGCCTCATGACTAGCCTCTCCGTGACTCGCGGGAGCCGCCGACCTCGAACACCCGCAGGGAATTGGTCTGGTGCGCCAGCCGGCCGGGGTTGCCGGCGACGATGATGATCACGTCCCCCTCGGCGACCTCGCCGAGTTCGGTGAGCGCCGTCTGGACGGACTCCACCATCGCGTCGGTGTTGGTGAACTCCGGCGTGACGTAGGTCTGCACACCCCAGACCAGCGTCAGCTCCTGCGCCGTCCTCGGCAGCGGCGTGAACGCCATGATCGGCACGTCCGAACGCAGCCGGGCGAGCCGGTGCGGGGTATCACCGGAGATGGTGAACGCGGCCAGGTACTTCGCCCCGGTGCGCTCGGCCACCTCAATCGCTGCCTTCGAGATCACCCCCGAGGTGGTGTGGGGGTCCCAGTCCAGCCGCCGGATCTGGGCCAGGCCGTCCTTCTCGGTCTTCTGGATGATCCGGGCCATCACCTCGACCGACTCGATCGGGTAGTCGCCCACCGCCGTCTCGCCCGAGAGCATGACGGCGTCCGCCCCGTCCAGCACCGCGTTGGCTACGTCGGACGCCTCCGCCCGGGTCGGACGGTGGGTGGTGATCATCGACTCCAGCATCTGGGTCGCGACGATCACCGGCTTGGCCCAGCGCCGGGCGGCATCGATGATCCGCTTCTGCACCAGCGGGACGTCCTCCAGTGGCAGTTCCACGCCGAGGTCGCCGCGGGCGACCATGAAGGCGTCGAAGGTGTCGATGATGGCGCCCAGGTTGTCGATCGCCTGCGGCTTCTCGAGCTTGGCGATGACGGGAACCTTGCGGCCCTCCTCCTCCATCACCCGCCGCACCGGATCGATGTCCTCAGGCGAGCGGACGAAGGACAGCGCGACCATGTCGACCTCGTGGCGCAGCGCGAACCGCAGGTCGCGCTCGTCCTTCTCCGACAAGGCAGGGACGCTCACCGCGACCCCCGGCAGGTTGATCCCCTTGTGGTCCGACACCACACCGCCGACCACCACCTCGGTGACCACGTCGGTGTCGGTGACCTCGAGGGCGCGCAACACGATGGCGCCGTCGTTGATCAGGATCTGCTCGCCGGGGGTGACGTCGGCGGTCAGGGTCTTCAGCGTGGTGCCGGCCCGCTCGGCGGTGCCGACCACGTCTTCGGTAGTGATGGTGAACCGGGCCCCGGTCTCCAGGAAGGCCTGTCCGTCCTCGAAGGTCTCCAGCCGGATCTTCGGACCTTGCAGGTCGGCGAAGATGCCGACCGGACGGCCGACGATCCGGGCCGCGTCCCGCACCCACTGCACACGCTTGGCATGCAGCACGTGGTCGCCGTGGCTCATGTTCAGGCGGGCGACATTCATGCCTGCCCGCACCAACTCGACGATCTTCTCCGGGGAGTCGGTTGCCGGTCCGATCGTGCACACGATCTTCGCTCTACGCACGACAACGACCCTAACCTAAGCCCGCACAGCCTCCAACGCGCGCCGGAGGTCGTCGGGGTAGGGCGACACGAAGTCGACCCATTCGCCACTGCCGGGATGGGTGAACCCGAGCTCCACGGCGTGCAGCCATTGGCGCTCGAGCCCCAACCGCGCAGCCAGCACCGGGTCACCGCCGTACATCGGGTCGCCGACGCAGGGATGCCGGATCGCCTGCATGTGGACGCGGATCTGGTGGGTACGGCCGGTCTCCAGGTGCACCTCGAGCAGCGTGACGGCGGTGAACGCCTCGAGCATCCGGTAGTGGGTGATGGAGTGGCGTCCGCCGGCCACCACTGCCATCTTGTACTCGGCGCCCCGGTGGCGTCCGATCGGGGCGTCGATGGTGCCCTCGAACGGGTCGGGATGGCCCTGGACGAGGGTGTGGTAGACCTTGCGCACCGTGCGGGACTTGAAGGCCCGCTTCAGCGCGGTGTAGGCGGGTTCGCTCTTGGCCACCACCATCAGGCCGGACGTGCCCACGTCGAGCCGCTGCACCACCCCTTGCCGCTCCGCGGCCCCCGAGGTCGAGATCCGGAACCCGGCGGCGGCGAGATGCTCGACCACCGACGGACCGTCCCAGCCCAGGCTCGGGTGCGCGGCGACCCCTGCCGGCTTGTCGACCACCACGATGTCGGCGTCGTCGTGGACGATCGCGATCCCTGCCACCTCCCGGGGCACCACCTGCAGTCGCGGCTCGGTGGGGATCTCGACCTCGAGCAGGTCGCCGGCCCGCAGCCGCTCCGACTTGCTGACCGGACGGGAGTTGACCCACACCGCACCGTCGGCGACCAGCGCCTCGATCCGGCTGCGGGTGAGCCCCGTCATCCGGGCGGCGGCGGCGTCGACCCGCTCGCCGTCCA
>JAEYUH010000170.1 GCA_023432725.1 Actinomycetes bacterium
GCGGAAGAAGACAAGGCCGAACCCGCCCGCCACCATCAGCGGGCCGCAGATCCAGAACGCGACATCCGCACCTGTCATCGGGCACCCCCTGAGGCGTCGCGCACGACCGGGGTGCGGTTGTCGGGCTCCCCGGTGTTCGGCAGGCCGAGGAAGTACTCCTTCTCGGTGTCGCCGAGCCGGCGCGGGTGGGGCGGCTCCTCCATGCCCGGCAGCAGCGGGGCGAGCAGCCGGTCCTTGGTGTAGATCATCTTCTCCCGCGTCGTGTCGGCGAGCTTGAAGTCATTGGTCATGGTCAGCGCGCGGGTTGGGCAGGCCTCGATGCACAGCCCGCACAGGATGCAGCGCAGGTAGTTGATCTGGTAGACCCTGCCGTACCGCTCGCCGGGCGAGTAGCGCTCGGAGTCGGTGTTGTCGGCGCCCTCCACGTAGATCGCGTCAGCGGGGCAGGCCCACGCGCAGAGCTCGCAACCGACGCACTTCTCCAGGCCGTCGGGCCAGCGGTTGAGCTGGTGGCGGCCGTGGAACCGGGGCGCGGTGACCTTCTCCTTGCCCTTCTCCGGGTAGCCCTGGGTGAAGGTCTTGCGGAAGATCGTGCGGAAGGTCACCCCGAAGCCCGCCCAGGGGTCGAAGACGCCCATCACTGCTCCTTCTCGGTCGTGTCGTCAGGGGCCGACTCGGCGGTGGCCGACACCACCCCCGCCAGCTCGGGCAGCACCTGCCCCGGCATCGGCGGGACGGGGTAGCCGCCGGCGAAGGCGTCGAACGGCTCGTCCGCGGCGGGCCCGGGTTTCTCCGGCTCCCTGTCGCCGATGAACAGCAGCGCGAGCGTCGCCAGCAGCAGCACCCCCGCGATGGCCAGCGCGGTGTACCACAGCCACTGCTGCATGCCCTCCTGCTGCACCTTGCGGATCACCGAGATCAGGACGATCCAGGCCAGCGAGATCGGGATCAGGGCCTTCCAGCCCAGCGACATGAACTGGTCGTACCGGAACCTCGGCAGCGTGCCGCGCAGCCACACGAACAGCGAGATGAACAGCTGCACCTTGATCATGAACCAGATCGGGCCCAGCCACGGGTTGTTGAGGAACTCGATCTGGTTGAGCGGCCACGGCGTCAGGTAGCCGCCCATGAACAGCGTCGTGGCGACCGCCGAGACGGTGGCCATGTTGATGTACTCGGCCAGGAAGTAGATCGCGTAGCGGAAGCCGGAGTACTCGGTGATGTAGCCCGAGACCAGCTCGGACTCGGCCTCCGGCAGGTCGAAGGGTGCCCGGTTGGTCTCACCCACCATCGAGATCACGTAGATGATGAAGCTCGGGATCAGGGTGATGAACAGCCAGTTCGGCATCCCGAAGGCGTCGAACCCGAACGGCATCAGCGGGACGCGTTGCGCCTCGACGATCTCGGAGGTCGACATCGTGCCGGCGTAGAGGAAGACCGCCACCAGCGACAGGCCCATCGCGATCTCGTAGCTGATCATCTGGGCGGTGGAGCGGAGCCCGCCGAGCAGCGAGTACGGGGAATTGGACGACCAGCCGGCCAGCACGAACCCGTAGATGCCGACGGCTGTGACGGCGAGCAGGACGAGCACCCCGACCTCGGGGTCGGCCAGCTGCAGCCGCGTCGTCACCCCGAAGATCTCGACCTCGCCGCCGAAGGGGATCACTGCCCAGGCGGTGAAGGCCGCGGTGCCGGCGATGATCGGCGCCACCGTGAACAGGACGCGGTCGACCATCCGCGGCATGAAGTCCTCCTTGATCAGGAGCTTCATGCCGTCGGCCAGCGCCTGGCCGAGGCCGAACGGGCCGTTCATGATGGGGCCGAGCCGGTGCTGCATCTTGGCCACGAGCCGGCGCTCGTACCAGACGTTGAAGATCGTCCAGACCAGCAGGACGACGAACAGCGCGACGACCTTGATCAGGACAAGCCACCAGGGATCGTTCATCAGGCGACACCTCCCGGGCTCAGCTGCACGGTGTCACCGGGCAGCACCCCATACTCCCCCAGGGCGGCGCCCGGGCTGTTGGTAGGCACCCACACCGTGCCGTCGACCATGTCGGGCTCGACCGCCAGCGGCAGGCTGAACGAGCCGGCCGGGCTCACCACGGTCAGCATCCCGCCGTCGACCAGGCCCTCGGCCGCCGCGGTGGCGGGGCTGACCCGTGCTATCGCCGGCTTCGCGGTGGCCGCCAGGGCGAGTTCGTTGTCCATCCCGCGTCCGCCGTCCAGCAGCTGACGCCAGGTGGCGAGCCGGTAGCCGCCGTTGGACGCGGCCGGCGCGGGTCGGTCGGCAGCGGCCGGACGGGCGGCGCGGGCGCCGTCCCACGGGCCGAGTTCGCCCAGTTCGATGGCGGCCTGGTCGACGGTGCGCACCCCGAGCGGGCTGCCCAGCGCGTCGGCCAGCGCGGCCAGCACCCGCAGGTCGGTCATCGGGGAGTTCACCCGCTTGATCACGGTGTTGACGGTGCCGGGGCGGTGCTCCCAGTTGAGGAAGGTGCCGGGGTGCTCCTCGATGAGCGCGATCGGGAAGACCACGTCGGCCCGCTCGGTGACCTCCGACAGCCTAGCCTCAAGGCTCACCACGAACTCGGCGGCCTCCAGCGCGGCCCGCACCCTCGGGGCGGAGGCGAAGTCGCGCGGCTCGAGGCCGCCGACCACGAGGGCCTTCAGCTCACCGGTCTCGGCGGCTGCCAGGATGCCCTCGGCGTCGAGGCCGGGTTCGGTGGGCAGGGCCACGCCCCACGCCGCCGCGACATCGACGCGGGCTGACGAGTCGGCCAGCGGGCGGCCACCGGGCAGCAGGGTCGGCAGGCAGCCCGCCTCGATGGCGCCCCGGTCACCCGCCCGTCGCGGCACCCAGGCGAACCTGGCGCCGGTGGCTGCGGTGCGCGCCACCACTGCGTCGAGGGTGCCGGGCGACAGCGCCGCCCGCTCCCCTACCAACACGATCGTGTCCGCCCCGAGGCTGACGCCGGCCAGGGCCGCCGCCTCCTCACCGGGCAGGGTGGGCACCACTTCCGCGCCCAGCTTCGTGGTGCCGTTGCTGGCGTACGGGGCGAGCGTGACCACCTTCACGTCGTTCTTGCGGACCGCCTTGCGCAGCCGCAGGAAGATGGCCGCCGACTCCTCCTCCGGCTCGAGGCAGACCAGCACCACCTGGCCCGCGGTCTCGAGATCGGCGTAGGTGACGCCGTCACCGAGCGCACGTCCGGCCACCTCGGAGGTGAGAAACGCGGTCTCCTCGGCGGTGGCCGGGCGGGAGCGGAAGTCGATGTTGTTGGTGCCGAGCACAGCCCGGGCGAACTTGGCGTACCCGTAGGCGTTCTCGACGGTCAGCCGGCCACCGGGCAGGACGCCGGCGCTGCTGCCCGCGGCGCGCAGCCCCGCGACCGCGGCGTCGACGGCCTCGGCCCAGCTGGCCACCTTCAGCACGCCGTCGCGGCGCACCAGCGGGTGGGTGATCCGGTCGTCGCCGCGTCCGTAGACGAAGGCGAACCGGCCCTTGTCGCAGTTCCACTCCTCGTTGACCTGCGGGTTCTCCCCCGCCAGCCGGCGCTTGACCTGGAAGTGCCGTTGGTCGACCCGCAGCGAGCAGCCGCCGGCGCAGTGCTCACAGGTCGACTCGGTCGACACCAGGTCGAACGGCCGGGCCTCGAAGCGGTAGGACACGCTGGTGAGCGCACCGACCGGGCAGATCTGGATGACGTTGCCCGAGAAGTAGGAGTTGTACGGGTGCTCGGCGTACTTGCCGACCTGCTGCAGGGCACCTCGCTCGACCAGGGCGATGAACGGGTCGCCGGAGATCTGCTCGGAGAACCGGGTGCAGCGGGCGCACAGCACGCAGCGCTCCCGGTCGAGCAGGATCTGTGCCGAGATCGGCACCGGCTTGGGG
>JAEYUH010000172.1 GCA_023432725.1 Actinomycetes bacterium
CCGCGGCGGTGCGCACCACCTCGAGGGCGTAGTCGGCGTTCGCACGGTAGCCGTCGAAGAAGTGCTCGCAGTCGACGAACACCCGCCGGCCGTTCTCGACCAGGTGGGCCACCGTGTCGCGGATCAACTCCAGGTTCTCGGCAAGGGTAGTCTTCAGCGCCCGGTGGACGTGCTCGTCGTGGCTCTTGGCGACAATGCACACGACCTCGGTGCGGGCGTCCAGCAGCGCCTGCACCTGCGGGTCGCGGGCAGCTGTCGTGCCGGCCTTGCGGGTCGCCCCGAAGGCGACCAGCTTGGCGTGCCTGAGCTCAAGGGCGCCCTCGGCCGCCCTGGCGAAGAACTCGGTGTCGGTGGGGTTGGCCCCCGGCCAGCCCCCCTCGATGAAGCCGACGCCGAACTCGTCCAGCAGCCTGGCGATCCGCAGCTTGTCGAGGACCGTGAGTCGCAGCCCCTCCTGCTGCGCGCCGTCGCGCAGCGTGGTGTCGAACACGTGGAAGGTGTCGGGAGCCACGGGCAGGGCATTCATCGGGGACCTCGTGCCTTCGGGGGAAGCGGGAGTTTCAGTAGCCGAGACTACTGCCCGTCAGTCGGACACCGGAGGGTGGTGACCAGCCTGCGGGATTGCCCGCGGCGGCCGGCGGCGGACTAGATTGCGGCCATGGCGACCACCATCTACAAGGACGAGCAGGTGTCGACAGTCGGTGAGCTGCCGGCTCCCGGCACCCCGCTGCCCCCCTTCACCCTGGTGACCCCCGAGCTGGACGAGGTCAGCCAGGCCGACCTGGCCGGGTCACGGGTGATCCTCAACATCTTCCCCAGCGTCGACACCAGGATCTGCGCCACCAGCGTCCGCCGGTTCAACGAACTGGCGGCCGGGCTGGAGAACACCACGGTGGTCTGCGTCTCGATGGACCTGCCGTTCGCGCTGGAGCGGTTCTGCGGAGCGGAGGGGATCGCCAATGTGGTCACCGCCTCCGCGTTCCGCTCCTCGTTCGGCTCCGACTACGGCGTCACGATGACCGCCGGGCGCGGTGAAGGCCTGTTCGCCCGGGCACTGGTGGTGGCCGACGCCGACGGCATCGTCCGGTTCGCCGACCTGACCCCTACCGTCCACATGGAACCCGACTACCAGGCCGCCCTGGCCGCCCTGGGCTGACAGGGCAGCCAAGAGTTGCCGGCAGGCCTTGCCGGGACGCGGGCCGGGCGAGCACGCTGGGAGCGCTGACCCGCACCCCCGGAGGCCTCCCATGACGCTGCCCACCGCCCCGCTCCCGGTCCCCACCACGCCGCCCGTCCTCGAATGCGATGTCGTCATGAAGGGCGGCATCACGTCAGGGGTGGTCTACCCCCGGGCGCTGGCCGAGTTCGCCACCACCTACCGGCTGCGCAACCTCGGGGGTGCCTCGGCCGGCGGGATCGGCTCGGCGCTCGGAGCCGCCGCCGAGTTCGGGCGGGCGGCAGGCGGCTTCGACAAGCTCGCCACGCTGCCGGCAGAGCTCGGGGAGGGACGTCTGGCGGCGCTGTTCGCCCCGCAGCCGCTCACTCGTCCGCTGCTCGGGGTGATGCTCGCGCTCACCGGTCAGGACCGGCCGGGTCCGGCCCGCCGCGGGGCGGCGCGGGTGCTCGGCGTGCTGGCCGCCCTCTGGCGCGGCTACCCGCTGGCGGCAGTGCTCGGCCTGCTGCCCGGCGTGCTGCTGCTGGTCTGGGCCTGCTTCGTCGGCGGCGCGGCCGGGGTGGGCCTGGCGCTGTGCGGGCTCATCCTCGCCGTGGTCGGCTTCGCTGCGGCGGTGGCGGTCAGGCTCGCACGGCAGCTCTCGGTGGACGTGCCGCGCAACCTGTTCGGGATCTGCCGCGGCCTCGGCACCCCCGACTCCCCCGCCCTCACCGACTGGCTGGCCGAGCGGATCGACGACGTCGCCGGTCTCGCGCCGTCCGATCGTCCGCTGCGCTTCGGCCAGCTGTGGACCGGCACCACGACGCCACAGCTGGTCCCGCGCGGCCCGGACCGCGTCATCGACCTGCAGATGATCAGCACCTGCCTGTCCCAGGGCAGGCCGTACCAGCTGCCGTGGGAGGCGGCCGGCTTCTTCTACGACCCCCAGGTGTGGGCCACCCTGTTCCCGCCGCAGGTGATGCAGGCACTGCTCGAGGCCCCCCGCCTGTCCGGCGGCCGGGACTGGGAGTGGGAGGACGAGCAGGCAGCGGCCCACTCGCCTGCGCTGCGCCGGTTGCCCGCGCCCGAGCACCTGCCGGTGATCGTCGCCA
This sequence comes from Actinomycetes bacterium, assembly GCA_023432725.1. GTDB lineage: Bacteria > Actinomycetota > Actinomycetes > Propionibacteriales > Propionibacteriaceae > Propionicimonas. Next base: position 2,266 of record JAEYUH010000172.1, read on the forward strand.
CCCGGATGACGCTCAGCTTCCCGCTGCTGATCTCCGCCGTCTCGTTGTGGACCATCGACCGGCGCGCGTCGCGGGCCCGCGATGCCGCGCTGCGCCGGGCGGACGGGGCCGAACCTGCCCGCCGCAGCGTGGTCTTCGCCGAGGTGTGGTTCACCGACGGCGGCATGTGCAGCAACTTCCCGATCCATTTGTTCGACTCCGCGCTGCCCACCCGCCCCACCTTCGCCATCAACCTCGGCTCCTTCTCCCAGGGCGAGCAGCCCAGCACCGACCAGTCGCGCAACATCGACTACGCGACCTCGAACAGCGAGGGCATCCTGCCGAGCATCACCCCGGTTCCGGCCACCGGCTTCGCGGCGCTGGCCGGCTTCGCCTCCGCGGCCTTCGACACTGCCCGCAGCTGGGCCGACGAGACCCAGTTGAGCCTGCCGGGGTTCCGCGACCGGATCGTGCGGGTGAAGCAGACGGCGGCCGAGGGCGGGATGAACCTGTTCATGGACGCGGCGACCATCGAGACGCTCGCCGAGCGGGGGCGTGCCGCCGCCAGGGCGATGATCGACCAGTTCACGCAGCCGCGCTACCCGGTGCGGACGCCGACCGCCACCGGCTGGGAGAACCACCAGTGGGTGCGCTACCGCGCCCTGCTCGCAGCCCTGCCCCAGTGGCTCGACTCCTACGCCAGGGGACGGGCGGCGCAGGACTTCGGCGAGGACCCGCCGAGCTACTCCATGACACGCCCGGTGAAGCGCCTCGCCGACGACCTGGCCGCCAGCCTCGACGCGGGCGCCGCCGTCGTGGCGGGCGGGCCACAGCAGGACCCGGCCGAGCACGACAGAGCCCTCGCAGGACTGGTCAGCGAGCCCGCCCCGGCGGGGGTGATCCGCCGGACACCGATGATCTAGCGGCTCACAGCACCCGGTGCAGCCACCCGTGGGCGTCGGGCACCCGGCCGTACTGCAGGTCGAGGATCCGGTTCCGGATCGCCATGGTCTGCTCCCCCGCGGGCCGCGCCAGCCGGTACTCGGCGTCGGCGGTGCGGAAGCTGCCGATCGGGGTGAGGACCGCGGCAGTCCCGCAGGAGAACGCCTCGACAGCCTCGCCGCCCGCGATCAGCCCGAAGAACTCCTGCGGGCTGATCCGGCGCTCCTCGGTGCGCAGGCCCAGGTCGCCGGCCACGGTCAGGATCGAGCTGCGGGTGACCCCCTCGAGGATGGTCCCGGTCAGCTCGGGGGTGATCAGCCGGCCGTCCGCGGTGACGAGGAAGACGTTCATGCCGCCGAGTTCCTCGACCCGGTCCTTGCCCGCCGCCTCGATGAACAGCACCTGCGAGCAGCCGTGCTCGTAGCCTTCGTACTGCGCGATCAGGGACGCCGCATAGTTGCCGCCGCACTTGGCTGACCCCGTCCCGCCGATCCCGGCGCGGGCCCAGCTGTCGGTGACCCAGATGTGGACCGGCTCGACCCCGCTCGGGAAGTAGGAACCGACCGGGGAGGCGATCACCGAGAAGGTGACGCGGGCCGCGGCGCGCACCCCGAGGAAGATTTCGGAGGCGAACATGAACGGACGCAGGTAGAGGCTCTGCTCGCCCCCGCCGGACGGCACCCAGCGCACGTCCGCCTCGACCAGTGCCTGGATCGCGGCCAGGAAGTCCTGCTGCGGCAACTGCGGCAGCATCATGCGGGCCGCTGAGGCGTTGAGGCGGGCGGCGTTGGCCCCGGGCCGGAACAGCCAGATCGAATCGTCGGCGTGCCGGTAGGCCTTCATGCCCTCGAAGACTTCCTGGGCGTAGTGCAGGACGGCGGTCGCCGGATCCATCAGGAACGGCCCGTACGGCTGGATGCGGCTCTCCCCCCACCCGGATTCGGTGGTCCAGGTCGCCACCGCCATGTGGTCGGTGAAGTGCTCACCGAAGCCCGGCGACGCCATGATCGAGGCGAACTCGGCCTCGCCCGCCGGCTGCGGGTTCCGGGTGACAGGGAAGGAGAGAGACATGAGCGAATGCTAGCGGGCGCTGCGGTACCCTCACCTGTCGTGACCGCTACCGACTCCACAAGGCCCGTCATCTCCGTCATCGCCGGCGACGGCATCGGACCGGAGGTGGTGGCCGAGGGACTGAAGGTGCTGACCGCCGCGGTCGGCCACGACACCTTCGACTTCGTCCACCACGAGTTGGGCGCCGAGCACTGGCAGCGCACCGGTGAGGTGCTGCCGGACTCCACGCTGGACGACCTGGCCGCCAGCCGGGCCATCATCCTCGGCGCGGTCGGCGCTGCGCCCGGTTCGAAGGCCATCCCCAGCGGCCTGCTGGAGCGGGGGCTGCTGCTGAAGCTCAGGTTCGCCTTCGACCACTACGTCAACCTGCGTCCCTCCCGGCTCTACCCCGGGGTGCCCACCCCGCTGGCCGCCTCGGTGACCGACCGCGGCCCCATCGACTTCGTCGTGGTGAGAGAGGGCACCGAGGGCCCCTACGTGGGCAACGGCGGCAGCCTGCGGACGGGGACGCCGCACGAGATCGCCACCGAGGTCAGCCTCAACACCGCCCACGGCATCGAGCGGGTGATCAGGGACGCCTTCGCCAGGGCTACCCGTCGCCGCAACAAGGTGACCCTCGTCCACAAGCACAACGTGCTGGTGCACGCCGGCGGGCTGTGGAACCGGCTGTTCGGCGAGGTCGCCGCGGAGTTCCCGCGGGTCGAGACCGACTACCTGCACGTGGACGCCGCGACCATCGCCCTGGTCGCCGATCCGCAGCGGTTCGACGTGATCGTCACCGACAACCTGTTCGGCGACATCCTGACCGACCTCGCCGCGGCGGTCACCGGCGGCATCGGGCTCGCGGCGAGCGCGAACATCAACCCTGAGGGACGCTTCCCGTCGATGTTCGAGCCGGTGCACGGCTCCGCCCCGGACATCGCGGGCAGGCGGATCGCCGACCCGACCGCCACCATCTTGTCGATGGCCCTGCTGCTCGACCACCTCGGACGGCCCGCCGACGCGGCCCGGGTCGAGGCGGCGGTGGACGCCGACATCGCCGAGCGCGGCACCGCCCGCCGCTCCACCGAGGCGATCGGCGACGCTATCGCCGCCCGCCTCGGCTGAGGCGAGGCCCCGGAGCGACCCCCGAGGCTTCCCTGACGACGGCCCCGGCGGCCCGGGACGGCATTAGCATGACGGCTGGACAGGAGCCCCATGAGCCAGCAGTACCAGCC
>JAEYUH010000174.1 GCA_023432725.1 Actinomycetes bacterium
TGCCCTTCCTGCCCCGCCGGATCGGCCTGGTCTGCGGGGCCAACTCCGCAGCCGAGCGGGACGTGCTGGACAACGTGGCCAGGCGCTGGCCGGCCGCCCGGTTCGAGGTGCGGCACGCCGCCGTCCAGGGGCCGTACGCGGTGACCCAGGTGATGGCAGCGCTGGCCGAGCTCGAGCGGCATCCCGAGGTGGACGTGATCATCGTCGCCCGCGGCGGCGGCTCGCTGGAGGATCTGCTGCCGTTCAGCGACGAGGCACTGGTCCGCGCCGTGTTCGCGATGCGCACCCCCGTGATCAGCGCGATCGGCCACGAGACCGACAACCCGATTCTCGACCTCGTGGCCGACCTGCGCGCCTCCACCCCCACCGACGCCGCCAAACGGGTGGTCCCGGACGTGGCCACCGAGCTCGCAGGCGTCAGCCAGACCAGGGCGCGGATCCGGCAGGCGATGCTCAACCGGATCGGTCACGAGCAGCGCCGCCTCGCCGAGGTGCGCTCCCGGCCCGTGCTGCGCGACCCCGCCGCGACCATCGGTGCCCACCTGGAACGGGTGGGCCTGCTCCACGGCCGCCTGCAGCGGGCGGTCGGGAGCACCCTGCGGGAGGAGTCCCGCCAGATCACGCACCTGATCAGCAGGGTGCGCGCGATGTCGCCGCAGGCCACGCTGCAGCGCGGCTACGCCATCGTCTCCCGCGACTCCGAGACGATCGCGGCCGCCGCGCAGACCGAGGTCGGGCAGTCGCTCACCGTCCAGTTCGTCGACGGCCGGATCGCCGTCGACGTCACCGCCGTCCAGGAGAGGCCATGACCGAGGAAACCCTGAGCTACGAACAGGCCCGCGACCAGCTGCTCGCGATAGTGCAGCAACTGGAGTCCGGTGACGTGCCGCTGAGCGAGTCGATGGCGCTGTGGGAGAAGGGCGAGAAGCTCGCCGCGACCTGCACCGAGTGGCTGGAAGGGGCGCGCACCAGGATCGAGACCGCCCGCGCCGGCGACGGCCAGCCGGAGTGACCAGGTGACCACCCTGCCCGCGTGCGCACGCCCATGACCAGCGGTGTCCGGGGTGCCCCGGTGACCGACTTCGCCCGCATCCAGCGGCGCACGATCGCGGTGCTGGCCGCCGGCCAGATCCTCGGCGGCATCAGCTTCGGGGCCACCGTCTCGCTGGGAGCTGTGCTGGCCGCGCGGATCTCCGGTGACGACTCCCTGTCCGGTCTGGCCACCGCAGCGATCACGCTCGGCACCGCGCTGACGGCGGTGCCGCTGGCTGCGCTGGCGCGACGCCGGGGCCGCCGTCCCGCGCTGGCCACCGGGCTGGCCGTGGCCCTGGCCGGCGTCGGACTGGTGATCGTGGCGGTCGCCAACCAGTCCTTCGCCCTGCTGCTGGCCGGGTTCGGCCTGATCGGCGCCGGCCAGGCCGCCAACCTGCAGTCCCGGTTCGCGGCCACCGACCTCGCGACCGACGCCTCGCGTGGCCGCGATCTCTCCGTGGTGGTCTGGGCCACCACCGTCGGCGCAGTGCTCGGGCCGAACCTCGTGGGGCCGGGCGAGCAGCTCGGTGGGCTGATCGGGATGCCCTCCCTGACCGGCCCTTACCTGTTCACGATCGCCGGGCAGGCCCTCGGCATCGTCCTCATCCTGGCCGGGCTGCGTCCCGACCCGCTGCTCACCGCCCAGCGCGCGGTCGCCGCCCACGACGAGGGTGTGGGCCGGATCGTGAGGGCCGACCGGCCGCTGGCCGCCCGCTACGCGATGCTCGCCACCGTGGGCCCGCACGTCGTGATGGTGGCGATCATGGCGATGACCCCCGTCCACCTGTTGCACCACGGCGCGACGCTGACGATCGTGGGGCTGACCATCAGCCTCCACATCGCCGGGATGTTCGCCCTGTCGCCGGTCTTCGGGATCATCGCCGACCGCTGGGGCAGGGTGCCGACCGTCGTTCTCGGCTGCGCCATCCAGGCGGCCTGCGCGGTGCTGATCGCCGTCGCCCAACACGACACCACGGCGGTCACGGTCGCGCTCGTGTTGCTCGGGCTGGGCTGGAGCGCCGCGACGGTCGCCGGCTCGACGCTGCTCACCGAGACGTCCTCCGAGGCGCTGCGGACCCGGCGGCAGGGCCGCACCGACTTCGCGATGAGCCTCGCGGCCGCTGTCGGCGCGATCGCCGCCGGTGGCGCACTGGGCTGGGTGGGCTTCGGCGGGCTCGCGCTGTTCTGCCTGCCCGTGCTCGCGGCCGTGGTCGTCCTGGCTCCCCTGGGACGGCGCTGAGGACGGGCTCAGCCCGGAGTCAGCCCTCGTCCCGACACCCCCGCAGCTCACTCCTCCAGGGTGGTGATGTCGCCCTCGTCCTGACCGAGCGCACGCGCCTTGAGCACCCGCCGCATGATCTTGCCCGACCTGGTCTTCGGCAACTTGTCGGGGAAGTCGACCGAGTCGGGCTTGGCGATCGGCGAGAGGTGCGCCGAGACGTGGCGGCGCAGGTCCTCGGCGAGTTCGGGCGAGGGCGTGTGGCCGACCCTGAGCACCACGAAGGCGTGGATCGCGTTGCCCTTCACCTCGTGCGGCAGGCCGATCGCCGCCGCCTCCGCGACCGCGGGGTGGGAGACCAGCGCGGACTCCACCTCGGCGGTGCCGAGCCGGTGGCCGGAAACCTTGATGACGTCGTCGGTGCGTCCGATCACCCAGAAGTAGCCGTCCGCGTCCCGCTTGGCGGAGTCGCCGGCCAGGTACTTGCCGGGATACTTCGACCAGTAGGTGTCGACATAGCGGTCGGGATCCTTGTACAGCGTCCGCAGCATCGCCGGCCACGGGTTCTTCAGCACCAGGAAGCCCTCCTCGCCATCCGGGACGGGGTTGCCCTGCTCGTCCAGGATCTCCGCCTCCTGGCCGAAGAACGGCTTGCCACCGGACCCCGGCTTGAGCGGCATGCCGGGGGTGGGGGTGATCTGGAACATCCCGGTCTCGGTCTGCCACCAGGTGTCCATGATCGGGCAGCGCTCCTTGCCGATCACCCGGTGATACCAGTGCCAGGCCTCGGGGTTGATCGGCTCACCCACCGACCCCAGCAACCGCAACGAGGACAGGTCGTGGCGGTTCGGCCACGCCTCACCGAACCTCATCAACGAGCGGATGGCGGTCGGTGCGGTGTAGAAGGTGGTGATCCCGTAGTACTCGATGAGCTGCCACCACCGGTTCGGGTTGGGGTAGGTGGGTCCGCCCTCGTACATGAAGGTGGTGGCGCCGTTGAGCATCGGCCCGTAGACCAGGTAGGAGTGTCCGGTGACCCAGCCGGGATCGGCAGTGCACCACCAGCGGTCCTCGTCGCGGATGTCGAAGGCGTACTTCAGCGTGGCGTAGGTGCCCACCATGTAGCCGCCGTGGGTGTGCAGGATGGCCTTGGGCGCGCCGGTCGAGCCCGAGGTGTAGAGGATGAACAGCGGGTCCTCGGCGTCCATGGGTTCGGTGGGGCAGGCGCCCTTGGCGATCGGGAGCGCCGCCAGCTCGTGGTACCAGTGGTCCCGCAGCGGTTCCATCGCCACCTCGTGCCCGGTCCGCCGCACCACGATGACGTTCTCGACCGAAGGGCTGAACCGGATCGCCTCGTCGACGATGTCCTTCAGCTTGAAGATGCCGCCGTTGACCCACGACCCGTCGGCGGTGATCACCAGCTTCGACTCGGAGTCGTCGATCCGCGCCGACAGCGCGTCGGCCGAGAAGCCGGCGAAGACCACCGAGTGGACGGCGCCGATCTTGGCGCATGCGAGCATCGCGAACACCACCTCGGGGATCCGGGGCAGGTAGATGGTCACCCGGTCGCCCTTGCCGACCCCCATCGCCTTGATGATGTTGGCCATCTGGGTTACCTCGCGGTTGAGCGAGAAGTACGAGTAGGTGAGGTGGTCGGTGCCGTTCTCCCCCACCCAGATCAGCGCCAGCTTGTTCTTGTACGGCCCGTGGAGGTGGCGGTCGATGGCGTTGTGGACGATGTTCGTCTTCGCGCCGGTGAACCACTTGAAGAAAGGGGCCTGCGTGTCGTCGAGGACCTTCTCCCAGGGCTCGAACCACTCCAGTTCCCCGGCCTCGGCCGCCCAGAAACCGAGCGGGTCGGCGGCCGCGGAGGCCCGTAACGCCTCGGCGTCCGGCAACTCGTCCAGGTGGACGAACTGCGGGTCGGGGTGGACAAACTCGACACTGGGCTGGCTCATGATCCTCCACATCGACGACGTGGCGCGAGCCTAACCCCGGCCGCTGACCGGGCGGAAGGGTGCGTTCGGCTAGCCGACGGGCCCGCTGCGGGGTACCCGTACGTACTCGGCGAGCGGCACCAGGGCCACCCCGTCGGGATCCCTGGTGGACGCCATCAGCGCCTCCCAGGCAGGCTGCAGGGCCGGGTCCTCAGGTTCGGGGATGCGCGCGCGCAGGACCTGCTCGAGCCGTGCGCCCTCGACGAACCGGGTGCCGTCCCCGCTGACCCAGGCCGGGTCGAAGACCCGGACGCCGAGGATCAGGTCCGGCACCGGGCGCTGGTCGGGGGTGAGCGCGGGCTGGTAGTACGGGACGGCCAGGGCCTGGAAGCCGTGCCGCTCATAGAAGGCGAGACGTCGGGCCGGGTCGCCGTACTGCTCGGTCGCGGGGTGTCCGTCGGGTCGTTCCATCTCGGCGAGCAGAGCGCCGGGCGAGACCAACGCCACCCACTGCTCGACGGCAGCGTTCATCAGCGCGGAGCCGGCGCCGGCGCCGCGGTGGCCAGGGGCGACCGCGAGGTACTCCATCACCGACAGGCCGGTCTCGGAATCGTGGTCGGCCACCGCGGCCCCGGTGAGGTTCCCCTCGCCGTCCTCGGTGACCAGCACCTCGCCCCAGGTGGAGGCGTGCATGAAGGCGCCCTTGTCGACCAGCTCATCGGGCTGGAACGAGCGCACCAGGATGGTGTCGTAGACATCGCCGAGTTGGCTCGGCCGGGCAACCTGGACCGTCGTCATGGCCCAGACACTAATGCAACCTGACGACGCTGGCGCGATCAGCCACGATGGTCTTGTGGACTACCGGATTCTTGGACGCGCGGACACCGCCGCCGGCGAGGTGGTGGTGCGCCGCAGGGACGCCGCCGTCGAGCTGATAGTGAACGGGGTGTTCGCGATGGACACCACCGAGGTCAGCAGCGAGCTCGCGCTCGCCGATGCGGCGGGACTACCGCCCGGCCGGGTCCTGGTCGGCGGGCTCGGGCTCGGCTTCACCGCCGTCCGTCTCCTGGAGAACGGGGCGACGACTGTCGACATCGTCGAGCGGGCGGCCCCCCTGCTGGAGTGGGCGCGCGCCGGCCTCACCCCGCAGCTTGCCCAGGTGGCCGGTGACCCGCGGGTGAGGCTGCACCACGCCGACATCCGCGGCTTCGTGGCGACGACCCGCCAGGCCTGGGACGCGGTGGTGCTGGACGTGGACAACGGACCGAGCTTCCTCATCCACGAGGACAACGCGGCGGTCTACGGTCAGGACTTCCTCGGCACCTGCCTGGGCCGGCTCGCTCCCGGCGGGCGGCTGCTGGTGTGGTGCGAGACGGCCAGCCCGAGCCTCGAGGTCGCGCTGGGCCGGGTCGCGGGCACTGTGGAGGCGATCCACGTGCCGGTGACCCGGGATGGACGCTCCTTCGCCTACACCCTCTACCGCGCTGTCGCCGGCAGTACAGTCGCGCCATGACGATGCGCAGGCCACGACGGGAGGCCGACGAGGTCGACCTCGTCATCCTGCGGGAACTGCTGGCCGACGGCCGCGCCACCCTCGCCCGACTGGGGGAGGCGACCGGGTTGTCCACCTCCGCGGTGCAGAGCCGCGTCCGCCGGCTCGAGGAGCGGGGCATCATCACCGGCTACCGAGCCCAGGTCGACCCCGAGGCGGTGGGTGTCCCGCTGGCCGCCTTCATCGAGGTCTCCCCGCTCGATCCCGGGGCCGTCGACGCGATCCCCGAGCAGCTGGTGCACCTCCCGGAGATCGCCGCCTGCCACTCGGTGGCCGGGGACGCCGCCTACCTGCTCATGGCACGGGTAGCCACCCCGCAGCGCCTCGAGGAACTGATCCGAGAGGTACGGCTCGCGGCCAACGTCAACACCCGCACCACCGTCGTGCTGCAGACCTTCTTCGACGACCGTCCACCCTTGCTGCCCGAGCCTTAGGAGAGCTGCCGGTCACCCTCCACCGGAATTCTGCCGCAGTCCGCAATCGGAGCGCGGAAATCTTCCGGCTAGACTTCCCGGATGGACCGATCCGTTTCACTGTCACCCGCTGATGTCCACGGGGCCCTTGGCCGCTCGATCCTGGTCGACGGGTTCCCGCTCGTGCTCGACCTGGAGGCCTCCACGGGCAGCCACATGGTCGACCAGGTGACCGGCGAGCACTACCTCGACCTGTTCGGCTTCTTCGGCTCGAACGCCCTGGGCATGAACCATCCCCGGATGACCGAGCCGGCAGTCCTGGCCGAGCTGGGACGCGTGGCCGTCCACAAGCCGAGCAACTCCGACATGTACACGGTCGCGATGGCCGAGTTCATGGAGACCTTCCGCCGGGTGCTCGGCGACCCCCGGCTGCCCCACCTGTTCTTCATCGAGGGTGGCGGGCTGGCGGTGGAGAACGCCCTCAAGGCCGCCTTCGACTACAAGAGCCGGCTCAACGAGTCCCGCGGCCTGTCCCCCGACCTGGGCACCAGGGTTATCCACCTGCGGCACGCCTTCCATGGCCGGACCGGCTACACCATGTCGCTGACGAACACCGACCCCACCAAGACCGACCGGTTCCCCAAGTTCGACTGGCCGCGGATCACCTCGCCCTACCTTGGCACCGACAGGTCCGGACGCCCCCGCCCGGTCGCCGAGCTCGAGGCGCAGGCGCTGGCCGAGGCCCGGCGGGCCTTCGAGGTGCACGGCCCGGACATCGCGGCGTTCATCGTTGAGCCGATCCAGAGCGAGGGCGGCGACCACCACTTCCGTCCCGAGTTCCTGCAGGCGATGCAGGAGCTCGTCCACCGCAACGACGCGCTGTTCATCGTCGACGAGGTGCAGACCGGGGTCGGCATGAGCGGCACCGCCTGGGCCTACCAGCAGCTCGGCCTCGAGCCCGACCTGGTGGCCTTCGGCAAGAAGACCCAGGTCTGCGGGGTGATGGCCGGCGGCAAGGTGGACGAGATCGCCGACAACGTCTTCGCGGTGAGCTCCCGGATCAACTCCACCTGGGGGGGCAACCTGACCGACATGGTGAGGGCGCGGCACACCCTCGACATCATCGAGTCGGAGCGCCTCATCGAGCGCGCCGCCGAGGTGGGTGGGTGGCTGCTGGGCGAACTGCAGGCGCTGGCCGAGCGGCAACCGCTGGTGAGCAACCCGCGCGGCCGCGGTTTGCTGTGTGCCTTCAGCCTGCCCGACACCGCCACCCGGGACGCCCTGCTCGCCGAGTTGGCCGCGCGCCGCATCCTGATCCTGGGTTGCGGCGAGCGCAGCATCAGGTTCCGCACCGCGCTCACCATCTCCCTCGACGACCTGCGTCACGGCCTGTCGGTGATTGATGAGACGCTAACCGCGCTGACCCCTGCGCGCGCCTCCTGAGAGGAGCCCCCATGACCACCGTCCGCCACAGGCCGGACGACCTCCGCGACCTGGCCGAGACCCGGCTGGACGAACTGGGCGTCGAGCTCGTGCCCGGCGACCTGCCGGCTCCGACGGCGCTCGCCGCCGAGCCGCTGTTCCACCTCGCCGCCAGCACGCCGGCGCAGGTGGGCCAGGCAGTGGCCGCGGCCCAGGACGCCTTCCGCAGCTGGCGTGAGGTGCCCGCGCCGGTCCGCGGGCAGCTGGTCCGCCGGTTCGGTGAGCTGCTGCGCGAGCACAAGGCGGCGCTGGCCGACCTCGTCACCCTCGAGGCGGGCAAGATCACCTCCGAGGCGCTCGGCGAAGTGCAGGAGATGATCGACATCTGCGATTACGCGGTCGGCCTCTCCCGGCAGCTGTGGGGAAAGACGATCGCCAGCGAGCGCCCCGGCCACCGCGTCGCGGAGACCTGGCACCCGCTCGGCGTGGTCGGCATCATCTCGGCCTTCAACTTCCCGGTCGCGGTCTGGTCGTGGAACACCGCCCTCGCCCTCGTCTGCGGCGACCCGGTGGTGTGGAAGCCCTCGGAGTCCGCGTCGCTGAGCGCCCTCGCAGCGAACGCGCTGCTGCAGCGGGCGATCGCCGAGCAGGGCCACCCCGCCGCGCTCAGCCAGGTCGTGCTCGGCGGGGCCACCGTCGGCGAGGCCCTGGTGGACGACCCGCGGGTAGCGCTGCTCAGCGCCACCGGTTCGGTGCGGATGGGACGGGCGGTGGCGCCACGCGTGGCGGCCCGGTTCGGCCGCAGCCTGCTGGAACTCGGCGGGAACAACGCGGCGATCGTGACCCCGTCCGCTCCGCTCGACCTCGCCGTCCGCGGCATCGTCTTCTCCGCCGCCGGCACCGCAGGCCAGCGCTGCACCACGCTGCGCCGACTGATCGTGCACTCCAGCATCGCCGAGGAGGTCACCGGACGCATCACGCGTGCCTACGCGTCGCTCCCGATCGGCAGCCCGCTGGACCCCGCCACGCTGGTGGGGCCGCTGCTGAACGCCGCCGCCGGCGAGAAGTTCCTCGCCGCCGTCGAGCAGGCCAAGGCTCAGGGTGGCACGGTGCTCGCGGGCGGCCGGCTGGTGCCGGTCGACGGCTCGGACGCCACCTTCGCCGAGCCCACCCTGATCGCCATGCCGGGGCAGTCGGGGATCGTGTGCGAGGAGACCTTCGCCCCGATCCTGTATGTGCTGACCTACGACGACTTCGACGAGGCGATAGCCCTGAACAACGGGGTCAGCCAGGGGCTCTCGGCGGCGGTCTTCACCCGCGACCAGGCCGAGGCTGAACGGTTCACCTCGGCCGCGGGCGCCGACACCGGTATCGCCAACGTCAACATCGGCACTTCGGGCGCCGAGATCGGGGGAGCCTTCGGCGGCGAGAAGGAGACCGGCGGCGGACGCGAGTCCGGCTCGGACTCCTGGCACGCCTACATGCGCATGGCCACGAACACCATCAACTACTCCTCGGAGCTGCCGCTCGCCCAGGGCGTCAACTTCGGTGGTTGAGAAACCGCCCGGGGAGGGCGACGACCCGGGATGGCTCGGCTGGGCACCGGGCGATCGGGAGTACCTCCGGATCGCCATCGGCCTGTTCGCGGCCGGGTTCGCCACCTTCGCGCTGGTCTTCGACGCCCAGGCAGCCCTTCCCGTGATCAGCCGCGCGTTCGGAACCACCACGGCGACCGCGGCGCTGACAGTGTCTGCGACCACCGTGGGACTGGCGGCGTCCGTGCTGGGCTGGGCGGTACTGGCCGACCGGATCGGCCGGGTCCAGGCGATGCGGATCTCCCTTGCTGCGGCCCTGCTCGCAGCGCTCGGCGTCGGGCTGGCGGGTGGGCTGTGGCAGCTCATCGCGTTGCGTGGCCTGCTCGGCCTTGCACTGGGTGCCGTCCCTGGGGTGGCGATGGCCTACCTCGCCGAGGAGCTGGCACCAGGGCGGGTGTCGGTAGCCGCGGGCATCTTCGTCGCGGGCAACACCGTCGGGGGCATCGTCGGACGGCTGGTCGCCGGGCTGGGCGCGGCAGCCTGGGGCTGGCGGGAAGGCTTCGTCCTCGTCGCGCTGCTCGCGGTCGCGACGGCGGCGGTGTTCTGGCTGGCGACCCCCCCGCCCCGCGGCTTCGTCCCCGGCACCCGGGACCACTATCCGCTGCGCACCAGGATTCTGTTCCAGCTCAGGGATCCGGTGATGCTGGGCCTGTACGCCCAGGGGTTGCTGCTGATGGGAGCCTTCGGCGCGGTCTACAACCTCCTGGGCTACCGCCTGATCGCCAAGCCCTTCGCGCTGCCCGCCACCTGGGCCAGCCTGGTCTTCCTCGCCTATCTCGCCGGCACCCTCGCCAGCCGCTGCGGCGGTGCCCTGGCCCAGCGCTGGGGCCCCCTGCGGGTGATCCTGGCCGGCATCGCCATCCAGGTGGCGGGGGTGGCGCTGCTGGCTTCGGACCGGCTGGGGACCACGCTGGCGGGGCTGATCGTGTTCACGGTCGGCTGCTTCACCGCCCACCCCGTCGCCAGCGGACTGACCGGCCAGCGCGCCCGGCTCGGCAGGGCGCAGGCGACCGCGCTCTACCAGCTGGCCTGGCTGGGCGGCACGGCGGGGTTCGGCTGGCTCGCCGGGGTGTGCTTCGACACCTGGGGCTGGGACGCCGTGCTCGCCCTGGTCGCGGCGCTGTGCGCCACCGCCGCAGGGCTCGCCTGGCTCGGGCTCCACACCCTGGCCGGACGCCGTCCGGCGCTGCCCGTCCCCGTGCTGGCGGGACGCGGCTGACTCACAGCGCGATGTCGGCCAGCAGGTCGGTCACCACCTCGGCGATCGGCGAGCGCTCCGAGCGGGTCAGCGTGACGTGGGCGAACAGCGGGTGCCCCTTCAACTTCTCGACCACCGCGACCACGCCGTCGTGGCGTCCCACCCGCAGGTTGTCGCGTTGGGCGACGTCGTGGGTGAGCACCACGCGCGAGTTCTGGCCGATCCGGCTCAGCACCGTGAGCAGCACATTGCGCTCCAGCGACTGTGCCTCGTCCACGATCACGAAGGCGTCGTGCAACGAGCGGCCCCTGATGTGGGTCAGCGGCACCACCTCGAGCATGCCCCGGGCCAGCACCTCCTCGATGACGTTCTTGCTGGTCACCGAGCCGAGGGTGTCGAAGACCGCCTGCGCCCAGGGCGACATCTTCTCGCCCTCCGAACCGGGCAGGTAGCCGAGTTCCTGGCCGCCGACCGGGTAGAGCGGACGGAAGACGATCACCTTCTCGTGCAGTTGCCGCTCCAGCACCGCCTCGAGGCCGGCACACAGCGCCAGGGCCGACTTGCCCGTCCCTGCCCTGCCACCCAGGGAGACGATGCCCACCTCGTTGTCGAGCAGCAGGTCGAGCGCCACCCGCTGCTCGGCGGAGCGGCCGTGGATGCCGAAGGCCTCGCGGTCACCGCGGATCAGCCGCACCGAACCGTCGGCCTGAACGCGTCCCAGCGCCGACGAGGTCGAGCCGTGCAGCACGACGCCGGTGTGCACCGGGAGGTCGAGGGTCTGCGGGACGATCGCGGAACCGTCGGCGTACAGCGTGTCGATGGTGGACGCCTCCACGTCGACCTCCGCCATCCCCGTCCAGCCGGAGTCGTGCGCAAGCTCGTGCAGGTACTCCTCGGCGGTCAGTCCGACAGCCGAGGCCTTCACCCGCATCGGGAGGTCCTTGCTGACCAGGACGACGTCGTTGCCCTCGGCGCGGTAGTTCAGCGCGACAGCGAGGATCCGGGAGTCGTTGTCGCCCAGCCGGAAGCCCGGCGGCAGCACCTCGGGGTCGGTGTGGTTGAGCTCGACCCGCAGCGTCCCCTCCACCTCGTTGACCGGCACCGGGGAGTCGAGCTTGCCGTAGCGCACCCGCAGGTCGTCGAGGAAGCGCAGCGCCGCCCGCGCGAAGTAGCCCAGTTCGGGATGGTGGCGTTTCGCCTCGAGCTCGGTGATCACCACGATCGGGATCACCACCGAGTGCTCGGCGAAGTTCCGCAGCGCGCCGGGGTCGCTGAGCAGGACCGAGGTGTCGAGGACGAAGGTCTTCAGGCCGGTGGCGATCGCTGGGGAGCCGATGAACGCGGTGCGGGTGGATGAGCGCGGCACGTGATCCTGATTCCCGGGGCCGCACGTCACCACGGTCCGGCCCCACTTGTGTGGTCAGCCGGGGGTGCTGGGGCCTGGTGCGGGCCCGCGGGTCCTGCTGCTGAGAGCCTGACGTCGCATGGACTGGGTACCTCCCGGCGCCCTGCGGTTGCCGGGCGCACTTGCAGAGTAGGTTGCGGATTTCCGCCGTCCGTCCAGCGACACGCCCAGCGAAACCAACTGTTCATCCACCACCCCGGCTCCCGGGGACGGTTCCCCGGCTCACGGGGACGGTTCCCCGGCTCACGGGGACGGACCCGCACCCCGCGGCGCCAAGCGTCCACCGAGGCGTCAATGGCCGAAGCGACGTTCCCGCTGGGAGTACGACCGCAGCGCGCGGATGAAGTCGACCTTGCGGAAGTCGGGCCACAGGGCCTCGCAGAAGTAGAACTCGCTGTGGGCGGACTGCCAGATCAGGAAGCCGGACAGCCGCTGCTCGCCGGAGGTCCTGATGATCAGGTCGGGGTCGGGCTGGCCCGCTGTGTAGAGGTGCTCGGAGATGTGGTCGATCTCGAGGGTGTCGGCCAGGTCGGCCAGGCTGGTGCCCTTGGTCGCCTCGTCGGCCAGCAGCGAGCGGACGGCGTCGCGCAGTTCGTGCCTGCCGCCGTAGGAGACGGCGACGTTGACGTGCATGCCGCCGGCGGTCTCGGTCGAACCGGACGCCGCGCGCAGGTCGTCGGCGATCGCGGTCGGCAGCAGGTTGAGGTCTCCCACCACCTGGACGCGCCGGGTGCCGTCCGCGGCGAGGTCGACCACGAGATCCCGGATCACGTCGAGCAGCGGCGCCAGTTCGCCGTGTCCGGAGCGTTCCAGGTTCTCCGTGGACAGCACCCACAAGGTGACGATCGGGATGCCCACCTCTTCGCACCAGCCGATGAACTGTTTGAGCTTGTGGGCGCCGGCACGGTAGCCGACCACCAGCTCCTGCCCGGGCGCATTGGCGCGCGCCCACCGGCGGTTGCCGTCGGCGAGGACGGCGATGTGGTGCGGTAGCCGGTCGCGGTCGAGCTGGCGCAGCAGCCGCTGCTCGTAGGTCGCGTAGATCAGCCCGCGCGGGACGAGCGCTTTCACCGCAGACTTCAGGCCCCGACCCAACGCCATGCGCCGCACTCTACCGTCCGCTGCGCAGCGCTTCGCCGAGCCGCACCCGCGAGCCCATCCGCAGCAGCGAGTTCGAGTAGATCCGTGCCCCTACCCACACCGCGGCCGCGCAGGTGGCGGCGAGCAGTGCCAGCGAGAGCAGGGGCTCCCACCACTGCGCCTGGTCGAGGAAGAGCCGCAGCGGCATCCCCACGGGTGCCGAGAACGGCACGTACGACAGCACGGCGATCGCCGCCGGATTGTCATGCATGGTCACCACCAGCAGGTAGGGCGCCACGATGAGGATGGTCAGCGGGAACGTGGTGGAGCCGATGTCCTCCTGGCGCGAGACCAGCGCCCCCGCGGCGGCGAAGAGCGCGGCGAGCAGCACGAAGCCGAGCAGGAAGAAGACGGCGAACCAGCCCGCGGGCGCGCCCAGCCCCACCACAAGGTCGAGCCGGCCGGTGGCCGCCAGCCCACCGACCCCGATCGTCAGGAACAGCACCACCTGCGCCATCGCGAGCAGCGTGTTCCCGATCACCTTGCCCGCCATCAGCGCCCGATCCGGAACCGCGGCGAGCAGGATCTCCACGATCCGGGTCTGCTTCTCCTCGATGACGCTCTGCGCGATGGTGGTGCCGAACAGGCTGGCCGCCATCAGGAACATCATCCCGAACCCGACCCCGACCAGCAGGCTGAGCCCCGAGCCGGCCGAGGTCGGGTCGAGGAACTCCACCTCCGGGGTGCGTGACAGGGCCATCAGGACGGCGGTCGGCACGGACTCCTCGACGACCACCGAGTAGCCCAGCGGACCGTCGGCGGCGACGATGGCGGCTTCGACTGTGCCGCCGCGGACCAGTTCCTCGGCGGCAGGACGATCCGGCACCCGGGTCACGTCGAGACTGGGGAGGTCGGCGACCAGGTCGATGACGTCGGCGGTGACGGCCACCGGAACCGGGTCGGTCTGGCGAGCGACGGTGAAGCCGCTGATCACCGCCGCGGCCAGGCAGACCAGCACCACCACCGCGGTGGAGATCAGGAACGCCTTGCTGCGCAGCTTGGACAGGATCTCCCGCTCGGCGACCAGCCAGACCGCCCGGCTGGTCCGGACCGGGCTCACGCGACCACCTCCCGGAAGATCTCGGCCAGGCTCGGCTGCACCCGACTGAACCGGACCACCTGCCCGGCCGCCACTGCGGTGCCGAGCACCCGCTGGGCGACCGCGTCCTCGGCGTCGAAGACGGCCGTGCCGTTGGCCAGTCTCACCAGGTCGAGCGCGGGCTCGGCGCCCACCCACCCCAGGTCACCGTCGGTCACCAGCTCGTAGCGCCGGCCCGCGTGCTCGCTGCGCAGGCCGGCCCGCGAACCGGCGGCGCGGATGCGTCCGGCCGCGATGATCACCAGGTCGTCGCACAGCCGCTCGACCAGGTCGAGCTGGTGGGAGGAGAACAGGACGCAGGCGCCGGCGGCAGCCCGTTCCTGCAGGACCGCGGCGACCACGTCCACAGCCAGCGGGTCGAGGCCGGAGAAGGGCTCGTCGAGAATCAGCACCGACGGCTCGTGCACCATCGCGGCAGCCAACTGGGCGCGCTGCTGGTTGCCGAGCGAAAGGCTCTCGACGAGGTCGTTGAGCCGCTCGGCCAACCCCAGCCGGGTCAGCAGCGCCCGCGCCCTGTCGGTCGCCTCGGTCCGGGAGTAGCCGTGCAAGCGGGCCAGGTAGGCGACCTGCTCCAGCACCTTCATCTTGGGGTAGAGCCCCCGCTCCTCCGGCATGTAGCCGAAGCCGCGACGGTCAGCCGCGGTCACCGGGGCGCCGTCCAGCAGCACCTGCCCGGCGTCGGCGGCCAGCACTCCGAGGACGATCCGCATGGCAGTCGTCTTCCCGGCGCCGTTCGCCCCGACGAAGCCGGTCAGCCGTCCGGGCGCGACCTCGAAGCCCACCCGGTCGAGCGCCTGGACCTGTCCGTACGCCTTGGAGACTCCCTGCAGAACGAGCATGCCGCCGACGCTACCGCCGCGCGGGGTCGTGACGGTGAAGGATTGCCTGCTTGCTATTGACACGTCCGCTTGCTTTTTGCAAGTATCGCTGTCAGCCGAAGAACCCACCCCCACGGAGGCACCCCATGACCGACATCTTCGTCAACCTGCCCACCGCCGACGTCGAACGCGCCAAGGCGTTCTTCACCGCTCTGGGCTGGGGCATCAACCCGCTGTTCACCGACGAGAACGCAGCCTGCGTCGTCATCGATCACGACAAGTTCCTCATGGTGCTGCGCCGCGACTTCTACGCCGGCTTCCTCGAGGGCAAGGAACTCGGCGACCCGGCCACCACCTCGCTGGCCCTGGTGGCCTTCTCCCTGCCCTCCCGTGACGAGGTGGACGCGTTCGTCGACCGCGCCGAGGCAGCCGGAGCGAAGGTGGGCCACACCCAGGACTTCGGGTTCATGTACCAGCGCCAGTTCGACGACCCGGACGGCAACCACTTCGAGCCGTTCTGGATGGACCCTGCCGCCTCCGAACAGGGCCCGGAGGCCTATCTGGCCGAGCAGCGCTCCCCCGGCCGGCCCGCCTGAACCGGGATGGCCCGAGCCTACGGACAGTACGACGGCGTCACGACGGCCCTCGAGCTGGTCGGCGAACGCTGGGCGCTGCTCATCGTCCGGGATCTGCTCGTGGGGCCGCGTCGCTACACCGACCTCAAGCAAGGACTGCCACGGATCCCGACCAACATCCTGAGCACGCGGCTGCGGGAACTCCAGCAGGCCGGCGTCGTCCGGCGGGCGCATCTGGCGCACTGCGGGCTGGTCTACGAGCTCACCGAGTTCGGCAGAGGGCTGGAGGACGTCGTGCTCAGCCTCGGCCGCTGGGGCTTCCGGGCACTGGGCGGCCCGGAGCCGGGCGACGTGGTCACCCAGGATTCGCTGACCATGACGCTGCGCAGCGCCTTCCGGGCCGAGGCCTCTGCAGGCCTGCCGGCCACCTGCTACGAGGTCCGGATGGGCCTGATAGTGCTCGCCGTCGCCGTCGGCCCGGGCGCACTGCAGATCCGTCCGCTGGGCAGCACCCGGCTCGTGGACGCGGGCCGCACGATGCTCCCCCCGCCCGATCTGGTCTTCGGCACCGGACCTGGACTGCGCGCGCTGATCACGGGCGAACTCTCGCCGACTGCCGCCGTGGCGGAAGGCGTCGTCGAGGTGGTGGCGGGTCCCGCATCCCTGCTGGACCGCTTCGCAGCGACGTTCCACCTGCCGGCAGATCCCCGGCCGCCCGTTCCGGAGTTGCTACCTACGCTTGCGTAACCTACGCTTCTGAACGACACCGTAGGTTACGCCGAGTCTAGTAGGTGGAGATGACAGCTGCCGACCTCACCCCAGCCAAGCCCGCGTTCCGCGGATGGCTCCATGCCGGCA
>JAEYUH010000182.1 GCA_023432725.1 Actinomycetes bacterium
CCGAGCTTGCGTCCGTACGGGGCCAGGTGCGCGTTGACCTGCTTGACGGTGACGCCGGGCTGCACCCGGACGCGGGCTCCGCCGTCCAGCACCTCCACGTTCTGGAAGTGCCGACGGACGTCGGCCAGCACCTGGTCGGTGCACCCCTGCCCCGACAGGCTCGTCCCTCCGGAGCGGAAGGTGAGCCCGATGCCTGCTGACGAGGTGGCCCGCAGCAGGGGGGCCACCTCGTCAGCGTCGCGGGGGGCGACGATGGCGCTCGGGAGAAGCAGGAAGTGCGAGGCGTCGTGGGCCATGGCCCGACGATCGATCTCGGCCATCCTGAGCTGGGCGGGGTCCCCCACGCACCCTGCGAGCAGGGTGGTGAGGGACTCCATGGTCGTGGTCATGGTGGTCACGGCACCGGTACCGACGGAACCATCCACGCCAGCGGACCGGCTTGCAGGAGGACCAGGACCGTGAAGTAGGCCAACAGTGCCAGGCTCCACAGCACGACCTTGCGGAAGATCTCGCCTTCCTTGTTCATCATGCCCACCGCGGCCGCGGCGACGGCCAGGTTCTGCGGCGAGACCATCTTGCCCATCACGCCGCCGGAGGAGTTGCTGGCCGCCATCAGGACGGGATTGAGCCCGGCCTGCTGCGCCGCCGTCACCTGCAGGAGGCCGAACAGCGAGTTGGCGGAGGTGTCGGAGCCGGTGATCGCGACGCCGATCCAGCCCAGCAGCGGGGACATCAGGGCGAACAGCGAGCCGACCGAGGCCAGGGCGGTGCCCAGCGACGCGGTCTGGCCGGACAGGTTCATCACGTAGGCCAGCGCCAGCACCGACAGCACGGTGATGATCGTGAACCGCAGCTGCTTGATCGTGGACCCGTAGGCCTTGATCGCGTCCGACGGCTTGATCTTGTAGACGATCGCGGTGACGATGCCCGACAACAGCAGCAGGGTGCCGGTGGCGCGCAGGTGGTCGAGGGTGAAGATCGTCGTGGTGACCGGGTTGCCGGCGGCGTTGATGATCAGCGAGGAGGCCTTGCCGTCCGCTCCGATCATGGCCAGACCGGGCCACGGGAACTTCACCTGGCCGATGGACAGCATGAAGGCCTTGACCGCGGGGATCTGGCTGACCGAGAAGATCGCCACGATGATCGCGTAAGGAGCGATGGCGCCCCACATCCGCTTGCCACCGGTGGCGGTGATCTCGGGGTAGTGAGCAAGCTTGCCCGAGGCGGCAACGGCGGAGTCGGTCTCGTCGATCGCCGACTTCTCCAGCGGCAGCGGGTTGGCAGGCTTCCAGACCCGGAGCATGCCGAGCACGGCGGCGATGGTGACCAGGGCCGCGATCACGTCGGTGATCTCGACGGTGATGTAGTTGGCGGTGATGAACTGGGCGACACCGAAGACGACGCCGGCGACCAGGGCAACCGGCCAGGTCTGCTTGACGCCACGCATGCCGTCGACCAGGAAGACCAGCACCAGCGGGACGACGAAGGCGACGAACGGGGTCTGACGACCGGCCATCTGCGACAGGGTGTGGAGGTCGATCCCGGTGACGCTGGAGAGCGCGATGATCGGCGCGCCCATGGCGCCGAAGGCGACCGGGGCGGTGTTGGCCAGCAGGGAGACGACGGCGGACTTCAGCGGCTTCATGCCGGCGGCCATCAACATGGCGGCCGAGATCGCCACCGGGGCGCCGAAGCCGGCCAGGGCCTCCATCAGGGCGCCGAAGCAGAAGGCGATCAGGATGGCGAGGATGCGCTGGTCGTCAGAGATGGAGCGGATCAGCTTGCCGAGCTGTTCGAACCAGCCCGTGATGACCGACAGCTGGTAGACCCAGATGGCGTTCAACAGGATCCACATGATCGGGAACGCGCCGTAGAAGGCGCCTTCCGCGGTGGCTGCCAGGGCCATCATCGCCGGCATCTGCCAGCCGATGATGGCGATCAGGATCGACACGACGAGGCCGATGACGGCTGCGAGCCATGCCTTGACCTTGAAGACGCCGAGAAGCACGAACAGCAGTGCGAGGGGGATGGCAGCGACGAGAGCCGATAGGCCGAGGTTACCGGCGATCGGGTCCAACAGCTGCTGGAAAGTTGGCATGGGATGCCTCTCCTCATTGAGATTGACCGACGCGTACGATTGTCAGACAAGTGGACACGTTCCGCAAGTACTTTTGTAGAGATCGACGCCCTAGAATCTCAATGAAGGGGAGCGAGGGAAGCGCCGTGGTACGCAAGCTGATCGTCACCTCAGTGGTTGACGCAGTGGTGGAGGACCTGAAGACCCTGGTGCTGAACCGGGAACTCGAGCCCGGCTCACCGCTTACCGAAGTTGATGTGGCAGCACGATACGACGTGGCACGCGCCACCGCGAAGGCCGCCATCGAGCGACTGGTGAATGACAAGGTGGTTGTCCGCCAGTCCTACAAGACCGCGCGCATCGTCGAGCTCGGTCCCGACGACGTCCGCGACATCTACCGAACCCGCACCTACATCGAGGCCGAAGTGCTTCGCCGGCTCGCGGAGAAGCACGCCGACTACCCGGAGGCCCG
>JAEYUH010000196.1 GCA_023432725.1 Actinomycetes bacterium
CGGTAGTTCTTGTTCTCGACCGTCGCCTTCTCGATGTCGAAGACGTTCGGCTCGGGCCCGTTGTCGGTGATCTTCATGCACCCTCCTTCGCGGACTGCGGTTCGGTTCGAGCACTACCCGGTGCCCGATCCCGCTACACACCAGCCAACACCATCCTCAGGGCAGTTGGCAGCCCTCGCAGACGTACACGGCGCCGCCGAGGTAGGCCTGCTTGACGATCCGGTCGCCGCACCGGGGGCACGGCTCGCCGAGGTGGCGCCGGCTCATCACCGTGGGGTAGCCGCCCGGATTGCCGAACAGGTCCGACTCGGTGTCGCGTCCGCCCGCCGCGGTCATGGTGCGCAACAGGCCGGTGACCGCCGCGAACAGCCGGCGCCGGTCGCCGGGGGTGAGGGTGGCCACGGTGCGGCGGGGGTGGAGCCCGGCCGTCCACAGGATGTCCTGCAGCACACCGTTGCCGAGCCCGGGGATCCGCTGCCCGGTGGCAAGCACGGCCTTGAGGCTGAGCCTGCCGGCGCCGGGGGCCGACAGCAGCCCGTCGAAGTGGACGGCGTCGAACCCGTCACTCAGCGGCGACGGCGTGGCGCGGGCCACCTGGTAGTAGGGGTTGTCGAAGCCGCCGGTGAAGCAGGCGAGCTGGCCGTACATGCTGACGCCGGCGCTGAGCGCGCTGCCGTCGTTGAGGGTGAGCAGCAACTGGTGCTTGACCGGCAGCTGCGCGCCCGGGTCGTGACGGCGCAGGGTGACCCCGTCGCCGAAGACCAGCCGACGCTCGCCGAGCCCGAGCTCGACGAGCCCGCCGTGGGCGAGGGCGTCGGTGACTGTCCGTCCTTCCAGGAGCGGGGGGTAGCCCGCTGGATCGCCGGTGAAGAAAGCGAACTTGTGCGGCGACTGACCGGCGACGACGGACTCCACCACCTTGCCGGTGAGGGTCTGCGCCAGCTGCCCGGCGAGGACGTGGGCCTCCGGAAGCTCGATCACGAGATCAGGCTAGAACCGCCGCCGCCCCCAGGAGCCGTCTTCGGGAGAGCCCGGTCGGCGAACCTCGGCCCTGCCGCAGGATCCGGTTCCCCGGTGCGTCAGTCGGTGACCGCGACGAAGCCGTGCGCGCCCCGCTCGGCGTCCACCATGAGGTGGCTGACCACCGGGTAGCGACCCGGCTCGGGGAAGACAGCCTCGACGAAGCCGCCCTGGGCGGGCAGCAGGCCGAGCACCTGCGAGCCACCGCCGGTGGAGCCGAAGGCGTCGGCGCCGTTCCTGAGCAGGTAGCCGCCCTCGGCGTAGACGGTGTCGAACCGGGCCCCCACGATGTGGAAGCTGCTGGGGCGGTTCGGGCCGGCGTCCAGCACCCAGAACCGGACGCGCTCCCCCACCTTCGCAGTCAGCGGCTGCTGGTCGTAGGCGTTGGCGATCCCGTTGAAGCCGACGTAGTCGGGGGCCTCGGCGTTGACGGCGTCGGCGTTCACCTCGGTGGCAAGATCCGGTTCCGACGCCGGCTGGTCGAGGTAGACCTCCGACTGCACCAACAGGTACGACCTGTCGACCTCGGGCAGCCCGTCCGGTTCGATCACCACAGCGCCGAACATCCCGGCCGCGATGTGGGAGCTCATCGGCATCGTCGAGCAGTGGTACATCCAGATCCCCGCCATGGTCGCGGTGAACCGGTAGACCAGGCTCTCGCCCGGCTCGATGGTGCGCATCGGCACGTCGGGGGCCAGCGAGCCGGCGTGGAAGTCGATCGAGTGCCCGATCGACCCGTCGTTGACCAGCGTGATCTCGAAGGTGTCGCCCACCCGGCCGTGCAGCGTCGGCCCTGGGGCGGTGCCGTTGAAGGTCCAGCGACGCTGCCACACCCCGGGGGCGACCTCAAGGGCCAGTTCCCGGGCGGTGAGGGTGAGCCGGCGCACCCGCTCGTCGGTCAGCGGGGGCAGGACGGGGTCGAGGACGCCGGTCAACGCCGGGGCCTCGCCGTTGGGGTGGGTGCCGTGCTGGTCGTCGGACGGTGCGGGGGCCGCGGTCACCGGGGCGTCGTCGACGATCACCTCGAAGGTCATTCCCATCTGGCGGTGGCCCACCACCGAGCAGTAGCCGAGGATCGAGGCACCGACCACCCCGACGTCGAGTTCGGTACGGGCGCCGGGCGCTACCCTGGCCGACTTCGCCGTGCCGATCACCAGGTCGTGGGTGGTGGTGTCGGCGTTCACCAGGTCGATCACCAGCCGGTCGCCGCGCGCGACGTGCACCACGGACGGCTGGAAGCGCATCCCGACCGCCTTCACCTCGACGCGCACTACCTGACCCGTGGGGGCGACGGTGTCGGAGGCGGACGCCGACGCGCCGCTGCCGATGCCGGCCGCCGCCGGGTCGAGCCCGACGCCGACCACCACCATGGTCGCGACCGCGGTGAGGCCGGCAATCAGCTGGCCCGCCGACAGCACCGAGGCGCTCGGCTCCCCTGGCGTGGGCGGCACGGGAGCCGGATCCTGGGCCCGCTTCGCGCGGACGCCGGCGCGCAGCCCACCCG
>JAEYUH010000270.1 GCA_023432725.1 Actinomycetes bacterium
GGCGGCGGCAACGCCTCGGTGAAGCTGGACGGAGTGCTCTACATCAAGCCGAGCGGGGTGCCCCTGGCCACCCTCGTCGCCGACGACCTGGTGCCGCTGCGGATCGACGTGCTGCTGGACGCGCTGCACTCCGACGAGCCGGTGGAGGGCGACCCGGTGCGGGCCGCTGCCCAGCGGGCCCAGGTGCGCGACGTGCAGGGCCGCCGGCCGAGCGTCGAGATCCTGTTCCACGCGCTGCTGCCCGAGGCGCTCGTCCTGCACTCGCACCCGCTGGTCGCCAACGCGCTGACCTGCAACGCCGAAGCCGAGGCGCTGGCCGCGCGGCTGCTCGGCGACGACGCGGTGGTGGTTCCCTACATCGATCCGGGCGTGCCGCTGGCCCGCGGGGTCGAGGCCGCCCGCACCGCCTACACCGAGCGCACCGGCCGTCCCGCACCCGGGATCACGCTGCTGCGCAACCACGGCATCATCATTGCCGGCAACTCCGCGACCGAGATCACCGAGCGCACCGAACGGGTCACCGGCGCCATCCGGGCGGCGATCGAGGCGGTCGCGGCCCCCGCGGCGCCCGCGCTGGACGAGACGGAACTCATCCGGGTGCGCACCGCCGTGGCGCCCACCCTGCGCGGCCTGCTGGGCGGCGAGACCGGGCTGGCGGTGGTCGCCTCCGACGCCGGCGACCTGGTCCGCTCGGCCACCGCCACCGACGCCGGACGGGCGATCCTGGCCGGAGGGCCGCTGATCCCCGACCAGATCGTCTACGCCGGCTCCTTCCCGGCCGTGATCGAGCCGGGTGCCGCCGACCCGGCCGCCGCCGCGCTGGAGGCGGTCGCCGCCTACCGCGCCACCCACGGCAAGGACCCGGTGATCGTCGTGGTGCCCGGTCTTGTCGCCTTCGGTGCCGGACGCGACCTCGCCGCGGCCCGCAACGCCCTGGCCACCTTCACCGACGCCCTGCGGGTGGCGCGCGACGCCGACCGGATCGGGCGGGTCAGGGTGCTGGACGAGGCCGAGCGCGGCTTCATCGAGAACTGGGAGGCCGAGGCCTACCGCAAGGCGGTGGCCGCGTCCACCACCACGGGCCGGTTGGACGGCAAGGTGGTGATGATCACCGGTGCCGCCCAGGGCTTCGGGCTCGGCATCGCCCAGGAGCTCATCACCCAGGGCGCGTCCCTAATCCTCGCCGACCTCAACCTCGACGGCGCCCGAAGCAACGCCGAGGCGCTGTGCGCCCAGTACGGGCAGGGCAGGGCGGCAGCCGTCCGCATCGACGTCTCCGACGAGCAATCCTGCCTGGCCGCGGTCGCCGAGGCGGTAGGACTCTACGGCGGCGTCGACGTGTTCGTCTCGAACGCCGGCGTGCTGCGGGCGGAGTCGGTGTTCACCCAGCCGGTGGCCGACTTCGACCTGGTCACCAACGTCAACTACCGCGGCTACTTCCTGTGCGTCAGGGCTGTCGCGCCGGTCATGGCGGCCCAGCATGCGGCGCGTCCCGACGCGTGGTTCGACATCATCGAGATCAACTCCAAGTCGGGCCTCACCGGCTCGAAGGCGAACTTCGCCTACGCCGGGTCGAAGTTCGGCGGCATCGGGCTGACCCAGTCCTTCGCCCTCGAACTGGTCACCTCGGGCATCAAGGTCAACGCTGTCTGCCCCGGCAACTTCCTCGACGGCCCGCTGTGGTCCGATCCCGAGCGCGGGCTGTTCGTGCAGTACCTGCGGGCGGGGAAGGTGCCCGGCGCCACCACCATCGAGGAGGTCCGCCGGCACTACGAGAAGCAGGTGCCGATGGGCCGTGGCTGCTTCCCGTCCGACCTCGCGAAGGCCATCTACTACATCGTCGACCAGGACTACGAGACCGGCCAGGCGGTGCCCGTCACCGGCGGCCAGAACATGCTCAACTGATTCAGGCCACCCGGCCGTCCCAGACAGCTCCCGAGCCCCAGCTGCCCTACCCGGGGCTCACCGAAACACCGGAGGATGAGGTGTCCGCTTTCCCCGCGACCCAGCACGCGATCCAGTTCACTGGCAAGGACCGGTTCGTCACCAACACCGCCAAGCCGGTGGACGAGATCGGGCCCACCCAGTTGCTGCTGCAGGTGGAGGCCTGCGGCATCTGCTTCTCCGACACCAAGCTGCTGCACGCCTTCGAGGACCACCCCCGCAAGCTGCCGGTCGTCTCAGGGCTCTCCGCCGAGGTGCTCGCCGAGGTGCCGGGCTACCACCCCAACGCCGAGCCGACGGTGCCCGGGCACGAGCCGGTGGCACGGGTGGTGGCCGTGGGCGACGAGGTGACCCATTTCACGGTGGGGGAGCGCGTTCTCGTCCAGGCCGACTGGCGCCACCTGCCGACCCCCGCCTCCAACGGCGCCTTCGGCTACAACTTCGACGGCGCGCTGCAGGAGTACGTGGTGGTCGACGAGCGGATCGTCGTCCACGAGGGTGAGGAGTTCATGCTGCGGGTCTCCGACGGCCCGACCGCCGCCCAGGTCGCCCTCGTCGAACCGTGGTCGACGGTCGAGGCGTCCTACTCGCGCACCGAGCGCAACACGCTCAAGCCGGGCGGCCGCCTGCTCGTGGTCGCCGACAGCGGCGTCGTCCCGTCCGGTCTGGAGCCGCTGCTGGCCGCCGCCCGTCCCGCGACCATCACGGTGATCGGCGCCGAGGCGTCGCTCGTCGACGCGGAGGCCGTCCCCGGGCTGCTGGACGACGTGGCGCCCGGCGTGGACGACATCGTCTACTTCGGCTCCGACGCCACCACGATCGAGCAGCTCAGCGCGCTGCTCGGCGCCCGCAGCCTGCTGTGCACGGTGCTGGGCGGGAAGGCGATCGAGCGCAAGGTGCAGCTCGACGTCGGTCGCGTCCACTACGACTTCGTCCGCTATATCGGCACCTCGGGCACCGACCCTGCCGAGGCCTACGCCAGCGTGCCTGCGAACGGCGAGATCCGTGCCCACGACAAGGTAGCGATCATCGGCGCCGCCGGCCCGATGGGCCTGATGCACACCGTCCGGACCATCTCGCTCGGCCTGCCCGGCGTGGTCGTGGACGCCGCCGACGTCAACGACGAGCGGCTCGCCCACCTGGCGACCGTCGCCGGCCCGACCGCCACCGAGCGCGGCGTGCCGCTGCGGGTGGTGAACTCGGTGACCTCGCCGCTGGAGCCCGGCTACACCTACCTGACCTGCCTGGTCCCGGTGCCCGCGCTGCTCAGCCAGGCCGTCGACCTGGCGGCGGACGGCGCCATCGTCAACGCCTTCGCCGGCTTCCCGGCCGGCACGCTGGCCGAACTCGACCTGCAGGGGATCATCGAGCGCCACGTCTTCCTGCTGGG
The DNA here is from genome assembly GCA_023432725.1 of Actinomycetes bacterium. Classification (GTDB taxonomy): domain Bacteria; phylum Actinomycetota; class Actinomycetes; order Propionibacteriales; family Propionibacteriaceae; genus Propionicimonas. Next base: position 3,335 of record JAEYUH010000270.1, read on the forward strand.
GACGTCGGGCTCGGAGATGAGCGACATGCGCAGCCTGCTCGACAAGCTGGAGAGCGGTGCGCTGGACACCTCGATCTCGCTCGACGCGGTCTGCGGCATGGCCGGCTTCGCCGACGCCATCGACGCGGTGAACAACCGGACCTCGGGCGGCAAGATCATGGTCTACCCGCAGTTGCACGACCTGGGCCTGGTCCGGCTCTCCGAACTGGCCGACACGCTGCCCGAGGTGGCCGCGGCGATGGTGGACGGCCGCTGGACGCCGGCCGCGGAGGCCGCGCTGCTGGCCACTGCCCAGCGGTAGCGAGCGTTTCCGGCCGGGATCGCCGCCCCCTCGGCGGTCCTGGCCGGGCTCAGCCGGCCGGAGTCTGAGGGGTGGTCGGCGAGGCAGGGATGGCTACCGGGCCGCCGATGGAACGGATCTCGTCGCGCAGCCGGGCCATCCGCTCGTCCAGTTCGGCGGCGATCTGCGCGGCGTCGTCCAGTTCGGCGACCAGGTGCTCGGGCAGTTCCTGCCGGTACTTGTAGAACAGCTTGTGCTCGACGCTGGCCCAGAAATCCATGGCGATGGTCCGGATCTGGATCTCGACGAACACCAACTCGGTGTGGTCGGACAGGAAGACCGGCACCTGGATGATCAGGTGCAGCGAGCGGTAGCCGTTCGGCTTGGGGTTGGCTATGTAGTCCTTGGTCTGCACGAGCGTGACGTCCGGCTGCTTGGTCAGCATCGACGCGATCCAGTAGACGTCGGACTCGAAGCTGCAGGTGATCCGGATCCCCGCGATGTCCCGCACCCGGGCCCTGACGGCGGGGATCGTGGGTTCGCAGCCGTACCTGACCACCTTCGCGATCAGGCTCTCCGGCGACTTCAGCCGCGACCTGATGTGCTCGATCGGACTGTAGGCGTGGGTGTTCTCGAACTCCTGGCGCAGGATGTTGACCTTGGTGAGCACCTCCTCGATCCCGAACTGGTAGTACAGCCGGAACCTGGTGAACTCCTCGCGCAGTTGCCGCCACTGGCTCGCCAACTCATCGACGCTGCCAGGGGCGAGGCCGGCGGACTCCGCCAGCCGACCGGCGAGGAGTTGCTCCGGCGCGGGCGTGCGCACCACCTCGGTAGCGGGCTGGTTCACAGGCAACGGCCTCCTCGAAGGATGCTTCGGCAGGGCCGACCGGCAGGGGCGCCGTCGACCCGGATGCCTTCGATGGTACCCGCGACTGTCAGCCAACCGCCCTACGAACCAGGTCGGCGATCCGCTTCTCGTCAGCCTCGGTGAGCTTGGTGACCGCGTAGGCGACCGGCCACATGGAGCCGTCGTCGAGGGCCGCCAGGTCGTTGAACCCGAGGGTGGAGTAGCGGGTGTCAAACTTGCTGGCGGCCTGGAAGAAGACCACCACCTTTCCGCCGCGGGCGTAGGACGGCATCCCGTACCACAGCTTGGGCGCGAGGTCGGGGGCAGCCTCCCTCACGATGGCGTGGATCCGCTCGGCGGTCTTGCGTTCCGCCTCCGGCAGTTCGGCGACCCTGGCCAGCAGTTCCTG
>JAEYUH010000273.1 GCA_023432725.1 Actinomycetes bacterium
CCAGCGGGGCCGTGGAGAGCAGCACCGCCCAGGTGGCGACCGTCAGCGAGAGCCGTTCGCCGGTGACCAGGTACCCGACAAGGGCGATCACCAGGGCCTGGACGGCATAGAGCAGGACGAAGCCCACGCCGTTCAGCGCGAGGCTGACGCCGAACCGCCAGCCCCGGATCCCGTTGAGGAAGAGCACCACGGAGTCGCCCAGCAGCGTCGAGATCCCGGCCAGGAGCGCGATCGTCACCGCCACCCAGCCGACCAGGGGGTAGCCGGCCAGCCAGCCGCCGAGCGAGGTGTCGAAGGTGAGGATGCCCGCGATGGTGCGGCCCAGGGCGTCGAGGAAGCCCAGGAAACCCTCCATCACGCCACCTCCTGCAGGGGAACCACGCAGCACGAGGCTAGCAGCGCGGGACTGCCGGGGAACGTCCAGCATGTGAGCAGTTTCCGGCCGGATGTCGACTACCTCCTGCGGCCGCGGGTTGATGGTCATACCTTGGCCGAGTTGCCCACCGTCCGCCGCCAGCGGCCCACCCGGAAGCCGTCCTCATGAGCCTGCTTCGCACCAAGTCCATCGAGCAGTCGATCGCCGACACCGACGAGCCCGAGTACCAGCTCAAGAAGTCCCTGACCGCCCTCGATCTCACCGTCTTCGGGGTGGGCGTGGTCATCGGCGCCGGCATCTTCACCCTCACCGGCCGGGCGGCGCACCAGGTGGCGGGTCCGTCCATCGTGATCAGCTTCGCGATCGCCGCCCTGGCCTGCGCCCTGGCCGCCATGTGTTACGCCGAGTTCGCGTCCACAGTGCCGGTCTCCGGCTCGGCGTACACCTTCTCGTACGCCTCGCTGGGCGAGATCTTCGCCTGGATCATCGGCTGGGACCTGATCCTTGAGATGTTCCTCGGGGCGTCGGTGGTCGCCCAGGGCTGGAGCGCCTACCTCGGGGTCTTCCTGGAGAGGCTCGGGATCGTCCTGCCGCCGGAGTTCAGCTACGGCGGGGTGGTCGACGTGCCGGCCGTCGTGCTCGTGCTCTGCCTGGGCGTACTGGTCACCGTCGGCATCAAGGAGTCGCTGCGGGTGAACCTCGTCCTGGTGGCGCTGAAGCTGTTCATCGTGCTGTTCGTGATCGTGGCGGGCATCGGCTTCATCGACCCGGCCAATTACTCCCCGTTCATCCCGCCGTCGGCGCCCTCCGGCGGGGCCACCTCGTGGTTGACCCAACCACTGCTGCAGTTCTTCAGCGGCGCCGCTCCGACGGCGTTCGGCGTGAGCGGGCTGCTTGCCGGTGCGGCGCTGGTGTTCTTCGCCTACATCGGCTTCGACGTGGTGGCGACGACCGCGGAGGAGACCAGGAACCCGCAGCGCGACCTCCCGATCGGCATCATCGCCTCACTCGTCATCTGCACGGTCCTCTACTGCTCGGTGGCCCTCGTCGTGACCGGCATGGTCTCCTATGACGAACTCGACCCGACCGCGGCGCTGGCGAACGCCTTCGCCCACCACGGCCAGGAGTGGATGGCCACCGTCATCGCTGCCGGCGCGGTAGCGGGCCTGATCACCGTCGTGCTGACCCTGCTGATCGGTGCCACCCGGCTGATCTTCGCCATGTCGCGCGACGCGCTGCTGCCGATGGGACTGGCCAAGGTGCACCCCAGGTTCCGCACGCCGTGGCTGATCACCATCATCGTCACCGCCGCGGTGGCGATCTTCGCCGGCTTCACGCCGGTCGGGGTGCTGGAGGAGATGGTCAACATCGGCACGCTGTCGGCCTTCGTGATGGTGTCCATCGGCGTGATCGTGCTGCGACGCAAGCGCCCCGACCTCAAGCGTGCGTTCCGGGTCCCGTTCTCACCGTGGCTGCCGCTGGCCTCGGCACTGATCTGCACCTACCTGATGCTGAACCTGTCTGTGGAGACCTGGCTGCGCTTCCTGGTCTGGCTGGCGATCGGGTTCCTGCTGTTCTTCGGCTACTCGCGCTGGCACTCCCGGCTGCAGACCGGGACGCCGATCCGTCCCGACATGCTGCAGGCGATGCAGGACGGCATGGTCCACCCCGAGGTCGAGAAGGCGGTCCGCGAGAGCCACGACCCGATCCGGCCCGACGACCTGCGCTAGCCACCCCGGAGGGACCTCCCGCCAGGCTGCAGTAGAATCTGGAAGGTTGTCTACAGATCCGGAGCCCGCATGCCCGTCCGCGCAGACCTGCGCAATGTCGCCATCATCGCCCACGTCGACCACGGCAAGACCACCCTCGTGGACGCCATGTTGTGGCAGTCGGGGGCCTTCCGTGAGAACCAGGACGTCAACACCCGCGTCATGGACTCGATGGACCTCGAGCGTGAGAAGGGCATCACGATCCTGGCCAAGAACACGGCAGTCGACCACGTCCTGGCCGACGGCTCGACGGCGACCATCAACATCATCGACACCCCCGGCCACGCCGACTTCGGCGGCGAGGTGGAGCGCGGGCTCGAGATGGTCGACGGCGTCCTGCTGCTGGTGGACGCCAGCGAGGGCCCGCTGCCGCAGACCCGGTTCGTGCTGCGCAAAGCTC
>JAEYUH010000294.1 GCA_023432725.1 Actinomycetes bacterium
CGTTGGCGCAGGGGATCGCCTCGCCCTCGTAGAGGACGCGGGAGCCGTCGCGGGAGGTGACCGGGGGACGCTCGACGTTGTTCAGCAGACCCTCGACCAGGTCGGACGCGGGCACCATGTCCTTCAGGCCCTGCTGGTACTGGATGCCCACCACGTCGGCGCCGAAGTCGTCGGCCATCCGGACCGCGGCGACGTACATCTTCATCTGGCTGTGGAGCTGCTCGTCAGTCAGGTTCTCCTTCCAGTCGCCGTCGTTGTTGACGTGGAAGGTCATGCCGGCGTCGTCCAGCCACGTGCGGACGGCGGCGGCCTCCTCATCGCTGACCTTGTTCATCTCGGCGACCAGCGCGCTCTGGGAAAGCCGCTCCTTGTAGATGCCGGCCGGGTTCATCAGCTCGTCGTCGATCAGGGCGTTGTACATGCCCATGCAGTACTCGTCGAAGACAGCGATGATCGCCTTGTCCTCCTTGAGCTGCTCGGCGAGGGCCTGGCCGAGGCGCTTCTCCTCCGACTCCGGCAGCGCCGGCAGGTCGCGGACGTGGGAGATGTCGTGGACGATCTCGCCGGTCTCCAGCCACTCGGCGAGCCTGGTGCGCGCCCACTCGTCGGTGAAGTCCTTGCTCCACAGCGTGGAGTGCTTGATGCCGGCCTTGACCAGGGAGCCGTGCAGGTTCAGCATGCCGACCAAACCGGGGAAGTCGCCGGCGAAGTTGGCCACCAGCAGGATCGGGCCCTGGTGGTCGCGCAGGCCGTGCAGGACGTGGTGGCTGTACTGCCAGACGGCCTCGACGACCACCAGCGGCGCCTCCTTGGGCACGTTCTTGAACACCTGGCGGCCGTAGTGCTGGCTGTCGATGAAGCCGTGGCCGGTTTCGGGGTTCACCCCGTGGGCGCGCTTCACAGCCCACCCCTGCGACTCCACCGCAGCCGCGAACTCACGCTCGACCTGCTGCTGCATGTCCCAGGTCTTGACGTTGGTCGTGAGCCGCAGGTCGCCGTTGGCGATGGTGTAGACGGTGTTCGGCTCAGCGGCCGGCCGCGGCGTGATCGTGGGGAAGGTGTAGGTGCTCATCAAGTCTTCTCCTAGCGGTGATGAAGCTCGTCTGCCGGCGGTACGGGCGGCTGTGCCCGGGGCGGTGACGGGGTACCCCCAGAATCTCAGCAATCGATTTCAGAGTCAAGGCGGGCAGGCAAAGGCAGCCGTCCGCTCAGGGACGGCTGCCGGCGCGGAATCACTCCGCGGCGGTGCTCCCGTAGCCGCTCCAGCCCGGGATGGTGCCGTCCACGTCCCACAGGTCGAGCCAGTCGCCCGAGCCCTCCCAGAGGAACACCTGGCCCTTGATCAGCCGGCTGTTGGCCTCCACCGATCGCAGGTCGTTCAACATCGCCGGGGTGAGCGGGTTGGTCGTGACTGCGGCGAGGTTGGACAGCATCTGGGCGGGCTTGACCGAGAACGGGATGGCGACATGACCGCGCTGGGCCGCCCACTTCAGGCAGACCGCCGCCGGGTGAACCCCGAGCTCCTCCGCGATCCTGACGACCACCGGGTGCTGCATGTCGGCGACGTCACCGTCGAAGACGTCGCGATCGGGACGACGGGGAGAGCCCATCGGTGAGTAACCGACCACCACCATCTGGTGGTCCTTGCTGAACTGGTACAGCTCGCCCTGTTGGAACGCCGGGTGCAGTTCCATCTCGTTGATGGCCGGCGGGATCCGGGCGTCGCGCAGAACGAGCCGGAGCTTCGGGATGGTCATGTTCGACACGCCGAGGTGGCGGACGAGACCTTCGTCCACGAGTCCCTCCAGTGCGCGGTAGAGGGTCATGTACTCGGCGTGGATGTAGGGGCGCGACGTCGGGTTCCGGGCGTCGGGGGCGGCGAACCGCTCGTGGGTGTTCGGGAACGGCCAGTGGATCAGCAACGCGTCGAGGTAGTCCAGGCCAAGGTCGGCAAGGCTCTTGTGGACGGAGGCGATCGCGTCTTCGGGGTCGTGGGCGTCGTTCCACACCTTCGAGATCACGAACACCTCGTCCCGGCTGAGCCCGAGCTCCGCCATGGTGCGGTTGAGCACCGGGCCGATCAGGTGCTCGTTGGCGTACACCGATGCACAGTCGACGAGGCGGTAGCCGGTCCGCAGCGCAACCCCGACCGAAGCCGCGATGTCCTCCAGCGAGAAGCGGTCCGAGCCGAACGTCCCCAGGCCGATCACCGGGATGGTGGCGCCGCTGCTGAGGGTGAGCGAGGGGACGTCCGCGGGGTCGATAGCGCCGAGGGCGGTGCTGGTCATGGTCACTCCTGGGTTGCCTTGGTCGGGTCGAAGAGGATCTTCCCGGACACGGCGCCCGGGATCTCGAAGAGCTGGAAGGCCTCCATCACGCGCTCCAGCGGGAAGACGTCGTGGACGAGGCGGTCGTCGATTCGCAGGCGTCCGTCCGCCACGCACTCGGCGGTCAGCGACCACTCGGTTCCGGGGAAGGGTGCGCTGTACGACATCCACGAGCCGGTCAGCGTGAACTCCTTGCGGTTGAGCTGCTCGAACACCGTGTGGTCGAAGCGCAGGTCGGCGTGGCTGTTGCCGATGAAGCAGACCCGGGAGTGGACGCCGGCAGCCTGGAATGCGAGCGCCATGGTGGCGTTCTGGCCGGCGGTCTCGAAGATGTGGTCGAACCCGCCGGGCTGCCAGGTGAGGAGTCGCGCGGGCAGGTCTGCCTCACGGGCATCGAAGACCGCGTCCGCGCCGAGCGAGGTCGCGGTGGCGAGGCGGTCGGGGTTCACGTCGACGACCGCGACGCGGTCGGCGCCCAGGATGCGCACCCACTGGAGGGTGAACAGCCCGATGGTTCCGGCCCCGAGGACGAGCACGCTCCCGCCGCCGGCGAACCCGGCGTGCCGGACGCCGTGGAGGGCGACAGTGGACGGCTCGAAGAACGCGATGTCACGGAATGACACGCTGTCGGCGACGACGGTGAGGTTGGCCACCGGAGCCACGACGTACTCCGCCAGTCCACCGAACTGGCGGGAGCCGATGAAGCTGTAGTTCGGGCACTGGGCGTAGTCACCGGCGTTGCAGGACGGGCAGGCGTGACACGGCAGCAGCGGCGCGACGGCCACCCGGCGGCCTACCAGGCCGGCATCGACGCCCTCGCCGACAGCGGCCACCTCGCCGGCGATCTCGTGGCCCAGGACCATGGGGTAGAAGTGGGCGCCGTCGCTGAGCACCCGGGGGATGTCCGAGCCGCAGACCCCGGTCATCCGGACCCGGACGAGGGCGGCGCCGGGGCCCGGGTCGGGGGTGGGGATCTCGGCCACCCTCACGTCGCGGGGCGCGTGCAGCACGGCTGCTCTCATTGCGGGTTCTCCATTCCGGCCCGGCCGAGGCCGGCCAGGGCGTGCATGCTGGGCGCGAGCGCCGGGTAGAGGCCGGCGTACACCGAGTACAGGCCGTCGTAGGCCGCGCCGGTGAGAGGGTCCGGGGTGTAGCGATCCGCCCGTTGCACCCAGGTGTCGGTGAGCTCGGTCGCCGTCGCCCCGCCGGTTCCGATGGCGGCCAGCATGGCGGCGCCGAGCGGGGTGGCGTCCGGGTTGGCGGTGACGACGACCGGGAGTCCGGTCACGTCGGACTTGATCTGCATCCACAGCGGGCTGCGGGACGCGCCCCCGGTCGCGAGCAGTTCGGTGACCCGGGCGCCCGCCGCGACGGCGACCTCGAGATTGTGGCGCAGCGCCATGGCGACGCCCTCCATGACCGCGCGATAAAGGTGGCCTCGACCGATGCCCAGGTGCAGCCCGAAGAAGGCGCCCCGGGCGTCGGCATCCCAGATGGGGGAGCGCTCGCCGGACAGGTAGGGCAGGAAGACCAGGCCGTCTGCTCCCGGCGGAGCCGTTGCGGCGAGTGCCGAGATCTCCTCGTAGAGAGTGCGACCCGAGTGGTCGGCGGTGGCCTGCTCGGCCGCGCCGACGACCCGCGCCAGCCAGGCGAGACTGGCCGAACCGGCGACCGTGCCACCCTGGAGCAGCCAACTGCCCGGCACGACGTGCCGGGAGAGGATCAACCGCTGGTCGGCGATGGGGGCATCGAGGGCGATGCTCATCCCGCCGGCCTGCCCGCCCTGCTCCTGGGTCTGGCCGGGACGCAGGACGCCCGCGCCGAGGGTGCCGCAGGCCGCGTCGAGCCCGCCCGCGACCACGGGGGTGCCGCTGCGCAGACCCGTCTGCCTGGCGGCCGCCGCGGTGATGCCCCCGACCACGGCGGTCGGCTCCACTGCCTGGGGAACGCGGGACGGGTCGCAGCCCAGCGCGTCGGCGAGCTGCCGGTTCACCCGGCCGGTCGCGACATCGATGAAGTGCCAGCCGTAGCCCTGGGAGTGGTCCTGGCTGGCCACCCCTGTCAACGCCATCACGACGGCGCTGTTGCTCTGCAGGAACCAGCGGGTCCGCTCGAAGACCTCGGGCCGGTGCCGCTCGAACCAGAGCATCTTCGCGGTGGAATAGCTCGGGCTGAGGCGATTGCCCGCGACGGCGAGGATCTCCTCCGCACTCACCCGCGAGAGGGTCTCGTCGCAGATCGCCTGCGCGCGGGTGTCCATCCAGATCGGCGTGTTGGCCAGCACGTTGCCGGCCTCGTCAATCGGTACGCAGGCCCAGCTCTGGCCGTCCACCCCGATGCCCGACACCTCGGAAGGGTCGAAAGCGCCGCTGGAACACACGTCGGCGATGGTGGCGAGCGCCGCGGTGATCCACTCGTTCGGGTCCTGCTCGACGTGACCGGGCGCCGGTGTCATC
>JAEYUH010000309.1 GCA_023432725.1 Actinomycetes bacterium
GAACCACCGCCGCACCCTGGCGCCTCCCTCGGGGCCCAGCAGGGATGCTCCTACCCAGCTAGCAGCCACCGCCACCGGCAGGGCGACAAGCGGACCGTTGTACCGGGGCCACCGCCCCCACAGCGCCTCTGGGTGTCCATTGGCTAGGGCCGCCAGAACCAGCGCACCACCCGCCCCGGCTGCTACCACCCACGCCCAGCGCGGCAGCCCTCCGGAGCGCGACGCGAAGCAGGCCGCCAGACCGGAAAGCGCGGCCACGGACAACTTCGGCAGTGTCCAGCGCGAGAACCCGTCCGGCAGAAACGCGATGATCGAAAGGCACGCCAGCAGGACACTCGCCGCAGCGATTGCGCGAGCCCGGGCAGTGGTGGCGGTCCTCGTTGTCACCCGTCCCCCGGAAGGCTGGGCGGCCCCATCCGCGTTCCAGGTTCGACCACGATAAATCCTCTCTCAGTGCGGCGCCCTCTCAGCGAGTGCAGAGTCAATACCACCCCACAGCACAGTGCAGCCCGGCCACTCCGGTCGAGCGCAGCAGATCGGAGTTTCGGACGGCTTCGTACACAGTGATCCGGCGGCTACCTCCGTTGGCCGCGGAGTTGGACCGGAGCGACCGAGGTCACGTAGCCTGCCGGAGTCCCCCCGACCCCCGGAAGGTCCTCGTGAAGCGGGTTCTCACTCCCCTGCTGGCACTGGCGCTGGCGCTGACCATCGCCCTCACCCCTGCCGCGGCGAAGACGCCGCCGGGCCCGTCCTCCCTGGCGGTCGCGCCGGTTGTCGTCGACGCCCACCTCGGCTACCAGAAGCAGAAGACCTGCTCGCCGAAGGCCAAGCCAGGGACGAAGGCGCTGCTCAGCCTGCTGATCAAGACCTGGGGCGGATCCTCCTGGGGGATCTCGCGCAGCTGCAACATCGGCGGCACCTCCGAGCACAAGGAGGGCCGCGCTATCGACTGGCACAAGGACGTCCGCAAGGCCAAGGACCGCAAGGCCGTGGCCGATGCGATGAAGTGGCTGACCTCCAACAACGGCGAGGTCGCCTACCGGCTCGGGATCATGTACATCATCTGGGACCAGAAGATCTGGTCGATCTACTACCAGGAACTCGGCTGGCGGAAGATGGAGAGCCGCGGCTCCCGCACCGCCAACCACAAGGACCACGTGCACATCTCGCTGTCCTGGGACGGCGCCATGAAGCAGACCTCCTGGTGGACGGGGCTGCCCGTCACCCAACCCCTGAACCGGGCCTGTGGCGGTTCCAGCGGCAAGGCCTGCCTGCCGAGCGTGGCACGGACGGCGAGGGCCTGGAAGCCGTCCGGGGTCACGGTCCCCGCCTTCCTGCCGGCGCCGTGGACCGTCCCCGGGATCGGCGGCAGCCCCCAGGTGGGCAGGACGATGACCGCCGTGGCCGGCACCTGGGTACCCGAAGGGTCGACGGTGAGCTACCAGTGGCTGGCGGACGGGGCGGAGATCCCTGACGCCACCGCCGAGCGGTTCGTGGTGCCGGCAGCCCTGGTGGGCAAGGCGCTCAAGGTTCGGGTGACCGCGCTGACCGGTGACGCCACGCGGATCACCAAGACGTCGGACGGCACCAACGACGTGGTCAGGGCGAACTTCCGCACCTCGGGCAAGCCGGCGATCGTCGGCCCACGGACCACCGGCACGCTACTGACGATCCAGCTCCCCACCCTGGACCCGGTGCCCACCTCGTGGAGCTACCAGTGGTACCGGAGCAGCAAGAAGATCAAGGGCGCCACCGGGGCCACTTACCGCCTGGTGCCCGCCGACCTCGGCAAGAAGATCAAGGTCACGGTGACCGGCAAGGCCTCGGGCTACAACTCCAGGGCGCTCACCTCGTCGCAGACCGGGAAGGTCGCCAAGGGCAGGCTGCCGGTGGCTCCCGCGCCCGTCGTGAGCGGGACGATGGTCGTCGGGTCGACCCTGACCGCCACCCGTGGCACCTGGGGGCCGGCCTCGGTGAAGCTCACCAACCAGTGGTTCCGGGACGGCGTCGCCATCCCGAAGGCCACCGGCAGCACCTACCGGCTCACCAGCGCCGACCTGGGCACGGTGGTCCAGGTGCGGGTGCGCGGCACAAGGAAGGGCTATCTCAACACCTACGTCTGGTCGGCCGCGGGCGAGCCGGTCAGCCCGGTCACGCCGCCGACCACCTCGGGGAACTCGACACAGACCGAGTCCCCGACGCCGACACCCACGCCGTCCCCGCCCCCGACCCCGCCCCCGACTCCGCCGCCGACGCCCCCCCCCTCGCCGCGCCCGACGCCGACCCCCACCCCGACGGGGTAGGGGCAGGGGCTATCGTCGAGCCATGATCCAGCTGGGTGCCCACGTCGACCAGACCGACCCGATCGCCGAGGCCGCTGCCCGCGCCGCAACGGTCAGCCAGTTCTTCCTCGGCGACCCGCAGGCGTGGAAGGGCCCGAAGGTCGCCTACGCCGGCGGAGCGGCAGGGCTGAAGGCTGATGCCGAAGCCGCCGGGGTGCTGCTGTTCGTCCACGCCCCGTACGTGCTGAACGTCGCCACCACCAACAACCGAATCCGGATCCCGTCCCGCCAGCACCTGCAGAAGCAGCTCACCGCGGCTGCCGAGATCGGCGCCGCAGGGGTGATAGTCCACGGCGGCCACGTGCTGGCCGGCGACGACCCCGCGGTCGGCTACGAGAACTGGCGCAAGGCCATCGACGGCCTCAGCATCGACGTCCCGCTGCTGATCGAGAACACCGCAGGCGGCACGAACTCGATGGCCCGCGGGCTGGAGAAGGTCGACCGGTTGTGGTCGGCGATCGCCGGCTCACCCAACGCCGACCGGGTCGGATTCTGCCTCGACACCTGCCATGCCCACGCCGGCGGCGAGGAGCTCGCCGGGCTGGTCGACCGGCTCAGGGCGATCACAGGGCGGCTCGACCTGCTGCACGCCAATGACTCCCGCGACGCCTTCGACTCCGGGGCCGACCGGCATGCCAACCTCGGCCAGGGCGGGTGTGATCCGGACGGGCTGGCCGACGCCGTCCGCAGTGCCGGCTGCCCCATCGTGATCGAGACTCCCGGGCCCCTGACAGCGCATCTCGCCGATCTTGCGTACCTGCGAGAGGCGTTGGGAATGTGACGGCCGCGGCACCGGCAGCCGACCCGGCGGATAGCATGCCTGCTGTGAAAAGCAGCATCTACCTGGCCGCGCCGGAGGGGCTCACGGGCAAGTCAATGGTCGCCGTCGGGATCATGGATGCCCTGCAGCGCGAGGTCACCTCGGTGGCGGTGTTCCGTCCGATCGTGAACGCCGGCCGCCGTGACGAGGTCCTGGAGGTGCTGGTCAATCAGCCCCAGATCGAGCAGGAGTATGAGGACGGCGTCGGCGTCACCTACGACGATGTCCGTGACGATCCCAACGAGGCGCTCTCCCGCCTCGTCGACCGGTTCGCCGACCTGCGGGAACGCTACGACGCCGTGGTCATCGTCGGCTCCGACTACACCGACATCACCACCCCCACCGAACTGACCTTCAACGCCCGGGTGGCGGCGAACCTCAACACCCCGGTGCTGCTCGTCGTCAGCGGCCGCAACCGCAAGCCCGACGAGATCCTCGCCGCCGCCGAAGCAGGGGTCGCCGAGTTCACCCACCACCACGCGAAGGTGATCTCCGTGATCGCCAACCGGGT
>JAEYUH010000321.1 GCA_023432725.1 Actinomycetes bacterium
GCAGCGGCTCGGCCACCGACTCGGGCACGACGATGTGGGCGGCGCAGTGCACCACCGCTGTCAGGTCGGGGTGGTCGGCGAGCACCCGGCGCACCAGGGCGCGGTCGCCGTAGTCGCCGGCGTAGAAGGCGAACCGCTGCCCGAATACCCGCAGGCCGGTGCTGAGGTCGTCGAGGATCACCGGCTCGATCCCGGCGTCGGCGCAGGCGGAGGCCACCGTCGAGCCGATGAAGCCCGCGCCGCCCGTGATCAACACCTTGCCGACGGTCGGGCTGGGCGCTGTCATGGCCTCGACCCTAACGGGTGGGACGGCTGCCCGGCGGCGACGTCGGTGCGCTCCCACCGGCTCGGCAGCGGATAGCAGGACGTGAAGAACAGGTCCAGCGCCTCGGCGGCGGCCGCGGCAGCCGCGGGATCGGAACGCCCGGAGTCGTTGACGCACAGGCAGGCCAGGTCGCGGCGCCGGGTCCACAGCGCCAGCACGGTCGCGGCGTCCGGTGCGGCCAGGTCGACGTAGCCGTGCCGCTGGCCGCCCGTCACCGCGGTGCCGTGGGCGAACCCGAAGTAGTGGCTGAGCGAGCTGGGCAGCGAGTGGTCGGCGGCGCTGCGGAAGCGGGAGCGCATCACCTGGTCGAGCAGGTCGGGGTGGTCGGCCTCCAGCCGTTCCAGCACGTCGCGGCGCTGCGGCTGCGGCCCGTGCCGCAGCTTGTTGCTGATCGTGCGTCCTGTCGTGCGCTCGATCAGGTCGCGGTTGTTCTTGGCGGCGGCGGTGGCCGCGATGTCGTCGGGTACTCGCGGCCCGCGGTCGATCAGGGCCCGGGACGTGAAGAACTTGGTGATCCCGTTGCTGTGGAAGAAGTCCTCCGGGCGCACCGGGGCCCCGAACAGCATGTCGTCGTTGAGGTAGAGGTACAGGTTCGCCAGACCGGGGATGTGGTGCAGCTGCGACTCGATGGCGTGGGAGTTGAACACCGGCAGCGCGGCCGGGTCGGGGAAGATCTCGCGGTGGTCGACGACGGTGAGCCGGTCGTCCTGCTGCAGCCACCCGGGGACCTGCCGGTCGGTGACCACCCAGATGTGGCGCACCCAGCTGGCGTACATCTCGACCGACCGCAGCGAGTAGCGCAGCTCGTCGCGGCTCTCGAAGCGGGCGGCGACGGTGGCGTCGCTGCTGTGGTGCTCGCCGGGCTTGCCCGCCAGGGCGGCGTCCTTGGCTGCCCGCCAGCGCGGGTCGTCCCCGTCGACCCAGGTGTAGACCAGGTCGACCGGCTCACGGACGGTCAGCAGGTGCGGCAGGGTGTGCGGCAGGCGGTGCCGGTTGCGCTGGATCGACTCCCACAGCGCCGGGCCGGCATGGTCGAGGACGCCGTTGGGCACCTCGCCGACCAGGGTGCCCGGCTGCATCCGGCCGCCACCCGGGGTGCGGTCGTCGGTCACCTCGCGCCAGAAGTCGATCGGGACTCCCAGCTCGGCGTGTACCAGCGGCTGTCCTGCAGCGGTGACCAGGTTGCGGGTGATCACCGCGCCGTCGGCCCAGCCGGGCAGTCGGCGGCGGCGCACCGGCGCCGCCCGTCCCGCCACGTCCTGCTGGCACAGCGCCAGCCAGCACGCGGCCGTCCGCGGGTCCGCGGCGAGAGTGCGCGCCACGTCCGTGCGGTCGGCGTGCCGCACCACCACCCGCGGCAGCCCCTGCCCGTCGCGCGGGATCAGCAGGTGTTCCAGCCCCCGGTCGGCCAGGACGGCGCTGATCTCCTCGGCCAGCCGGGTGAGGTACTCCCACGCGTCGAACCGGTCGACCACCTCGAAGGGCCGGCGCCAGCCGGACGGCAGCCGCCGCCAGGCCTGCTCGCGCAGCGCCGCCCGCCACCGGACCACGTCGGGGTAGCGCCGCCGGACGGCAGTCCGCGCGACCTCCCTGACCCGGCTCACCGTCTGGTCCTCTCGAACGGGCTGGGCACCGGGAAGTACCGGCGCAGGAAGTCGATCATGCCCTCGGAGTCGACGGGGCGCCCGCCGCCGACGTCGTTGAGGCAGAAGCAGTCCTGGTCACGGGTGGCGAGCAGGTTCGCGTAATGCTCGGCGGCCAGCGGCGACGCGATGTCGACGTAGCGGAACCGGAACGCGCCGCGGACCGCCCGTCCGGCCGCGTACGACCAGTAGTGGCCCAGGTCGGAGGCGACCGAGACGTCGTCGACCGACCGGAACCGCGACCGTGCGACCTGGTCGAACAGGGCGGGGTGCTGCCGCTCCAGGTCCTCCAGCGAACTGCGGACGTGGGCGTGCGGGGTGTGCTGCATCCGCTCGGTGACGGTCACGCCGAGGGTCTGCTCGAGGAAGGCGCGGTTGCGGCGGGCGGCGTGCATGGCGCCGTTCAGCCGCGGCTCGTCGGAGTCGGCGCAGATGGTGATCGGCGACGGTGCGAACTTGGCGATCCCGTTGCCGTGGAAGAACAGCTCGGGACGGACCTGCCGGCCGAGGAAGACGTCGTCGTTGAAGTAGATGAAGTGCTCGGCCAGGCCGGGGATGTGGTGCAGCTGCGACTCGATGGCGTGCGAGTTGAAGGTGGGCAGCGCGGCCTGGTCACGGAAGATCTCGCGGTGGGTCACCACGGTGATCCGGGGGTGGTCTGCCAGCCAGGCCGGCACCTGCCCGTCGGTGACCAGCCAGATCCGGCGCACCCAGCCGGCGTACATCGCCACCGAGCGCAGCGAGTACCGCAGCTCGTCGTGGGAGCGGACGCGCGCCGGGTCGAGGGCGTCGGCCGCCGGGCCCGCCGCCTTCCCGCCGCCCGGCACCTGCGCCAGCCGCTGCTGCCAGTCGGGGTCGCCGCTGTCCACCCAGGTGTAGACGAGGTCGACCGGCTCGTTCAGTTCCAGCAGGTGGGGCCGGGTCTCCAGCCGCCGGTCGGGACGGGCCAGCGCCTCGCCCCACGGCTGCGGCGCCAGGTAGGCGGCCACCTCGTTCGGCCGCGGCGCGACCCGGGTGCCCTCGACGTGGAACCCGCCGTCGGGGCGCGGGG
>JAEYUH010000065.1 GCA_023432725.1 Actinomycetes bacterium
GCGCGGCGCCTGCCGCGAGGTCGAGCTGCCAGGCGACAGGACGACCCCGCGCCCAGCCCGCAGCCCAGCAGGCGGCGGCATCGCAGGCCAGCGAGGTGGCCTGGGCCAGGCCGGTGGCGCCGGACAGTTCCTCGGGGACGGGCAGCGGGATCGCCCGCCAGGCGCCGTCCAGCGAACCCGCCCAGACCATCGGAAGCTGGCGGACGGTTCCCGCCAGGCCGGTCTCGGCGCCCGCGATCAGCACAAAGTCGCCGGAAGCTGCCGCCGCGCGGAAGGTGAGCACCCGGTCGGGGCTGCTCACCAGCTGCGGGTCGGTGCCGGCGTGCCGATGCCACAGGGTGCCGTCCAGGGTCCACAGCGCGGCGTCGAACCCCGTGGTTCCGGCGCGGCTGCCCACCACCACCGGACGCCCGCCCGGCCGGACGATGCCGAGCAGGGGCCCGGCCTCGTGACCCCCGAAGGTGGCGAAGGGTTGGTCGTGGTCCGGGACGGGTCCGGCCAGCGGCCCCTGCCACGACGTCCAGCGCTGGTTGCCGTGCGCCCCGCCGCGCGCCACCCCGAGCGCGAGCAGTTCGGGTGCCTGCGGGCTGAGCGCCACCAGGTCGGCGGTGGCGGCGTAACCGCCCGAGGGTGAAAGGGCGACCTCGTGGACGCCCCCGGTCGCGTCGACCCGCAACAGCAGCGGGCGCGCGCCGCCGAGCGCACCGCCCACCAACAGGTCGGGCCCGCTGGTGGCGAGGCTCGACGCACCGGCTCCCTGTGGCAGCCCGACCTGGCGCCAGCCGGGCTCTGCCGAGGGTGAACAGGCGGCGACCAGGCAGGCGGCCAGGCCTGCGGCAGCCGTACGTACCACCGCTGCGGTGCCCATGGCGCAACCATGCCACGGGCCTGCCGGGGCAGCGCGGCTGGTTCGCCGGACAGAAACCGTCAGAGGCGCCCGGCAGGATCGTCGTCATGGACACCCTCCACGTCGATTGCGCCAGCTGCCGGGCCCGCGGGCCGGCCTGTTCCGACTGCGTGATCTCGGTCCTGCTGGGCCCGGTCAGCCAGGAGGTGGAACTCGACCACGACGAGGTCGACGCCCTCGATGCGATGGCCCGCTCCGGCCTGCTGCCACCCCTGCGGCTGGTGCGTCCCACCAACCCCCGGCCCTCGCGCTGGTCCGACGACGATCCAGGCGAGGGGTTTGCGTCTCTGACCTCCTTCCCTTAGGGTTTTCTCAGTTTTAGTTCAGCCGGTGTTCACCCCGCCGGCCACGGGAGGGTTTTCATGGCGTTGCCCGTCTGGTTGAGGTCCGCTGTCGCCGTCCTCACCGCCGGTGTGCTCGTGACCGGGCTGGCCGCCCCGTCCGCCCAGGCCGACCCGACCACGCCACCGAAGACTCTCAAGGACGCCAAGGCGCAGGTGGTGCAGCTCGAGACCGAGGCCGCCGCCATCGAAGAGGACTACGAGCAGGCCGAGATCCAGCTCAACGAGGGCAAGCGGCGGCTCAAGGCACTGCAGGCCGATATCGCCGCGCAGCAGGCCCGGGTGGACGAACTCGGCGCCCAGGCCCGGGTGATCGCGCTGCGGCAGTTCCAGGGCCGCGGCATGGACACCACCGTCGAGCTGTTCACCCAGAGCGACCCCGATGCCTTCCTCGACCGGTTGTCGACCGCGTCCAATGTCGACGCCAACCTGAACTCGACCCTGCAGGACCACCAGTCGGAGCAGGCCAACCTGGCCGAGCTGAAGCGGGCGGCCGAGGCCGAGATCGCCGCGCTCGCCGCCGAGGAGGAGCGCCTCAAGGGGCTCGACACCGAGATCGAGAAGCGGCTGTCCGAGGCCGAGGCCCTGGTCCGTCGGATGACCGAGGAGGAGCGGCGCCAGCTCGCCGCACGAGACGGCGCCCGCGCGTCGTTCAGCCTCTCCGAGCTGGACGGGGCCGAGGCCAGTGCCAGGATCAGGAAGGTCATCGCCTACGCGGTGTCCCGGGTGCCCGGCGGCCAGTACGTCCGCGGCCGCTCCGGCCCCACCGCGTTCGACTGCTCCGGCCTGATGCTCGCGGCGTACCGACAGATCGGCATCTCGCTGCCGCACTCCTCCCGCGCCCAGTCGAGGGTTGGTCGAGCGGTCTCCCGCTCCGAGTTGAGGCCCGGCGACCTCATCTTCTGGTACCACCCGATCCACCACGTCGGCATGTACATCGGCAACGGCAAGATCGTCCACGCCAGGAACCCGCGCAACGATCTGGTGATCCAGAGCCTCAGCTCCTACCCCGCCCCGTGGGCGGGTGCGCGCCGGGTCATCGGCTGAGCATCACGACCGCGTCGGCCCAGCCATGAGGCGCCGGCTCGCCGTCGCGGGAATCGCGCTTGCGTTGCTCTACGGGGCGGGGTGCGCTCCCGCGACCTCGCCCACGCCGGCAGAACCCAGCCTGTCGGCATCGACTGCCGGCCAGGGCACCCTGTTGGCGGCCCCCGACCTCGATCCGGCGATCCGGCAGGCCTGGCTGGACCGGCTCGACCGCACGATCCAGACCCTGGCGCGGGCCGGCCTGGCCCCGCTGGACGAGGACTGGGACGGCAGGCTCGTCGTCGAACTGCCGCCCACCGCCCAGGCCTACGCCGCCCTCGCCGGCACGCTGTCAGGCGACGCGGCAGCCGTCACCCGCTGCCCCGACGCCGGCGCGCGGATCACGGTGAACCCCGTCATCGCCGCCGAGGACACCGAGTACCTCGACTCGCTCATCCTGCACGAGGGCGTCCACCTCGCCACCGGCTCGAGCTGTCGCGGGCAGGCGCCGCAGTGGGTGGAGGAGGGGGTGGCCGAGTGGCTGGCGTCGGAGCACAGCGGGGCTGCGCTGGACGCCAACCGGCAGTGGGTGACCAGCCACCTCGCCCAGCACGGGGTGCCGGCGGCGCTGCCCGCCGACGGCGACTTCTACACACCCTCCGACCAGGTGTCGGCCGCCTACGCCCTGGCCAGGCAGGCTGTGGCGAGCGCCGTCGACAGGGTGGGCAGACCCGCCGCCATGGCGCTGCTGGGCAGCTACTACGACGGAACCGCGGACGAGCAGGACACCCGCCGGCTGACCGCGTGGTATGTCGCCGACCTGCAACGCCTCAGCGGGAGTGCGCAGCGATGAAGTCCAGGGTCTCGAGGAAGATTTGGTCCCTGTCGTAGTCGAGGGTCGCCACGTGGTAGCTGCGCGCCAGTTCCCGCACGGTGATGTCGTCGCTGGACAGGTGGCTGCGCAGGTAGTCCGCCGAGGCACCCGGGATCACGTGGTCGGCGACCGACTTGAACACCAGCGTCGGGCAGGTCACCAGGTCGAGGCTCGCCCTGACCTCGGCGAACATCTCGAACAGCGACACCGCCGCGCGCAGCGGGGTCTGGTCGTACCCGTGCCGCAACGCACCCGGCTCGGCGATGTCGTGCCTGCGCGAGGGCACCCGCGAGATGACGAGGGAGGCGAGCGGGGCGAGCCGGTGCAGCGGGTAGGCGAGCAGGCCGGGATTGACCAGCACGAGGCCCGCGACGGCCTCCCTGCGGTGGGCGGCCAGCCGCAGCGCGAGCGAGCCGCCCATCGAGTGGCCGGCGACGAAGACCTGATCGGTCTCGGCGGCAAGGGCGAGCAGCTCCCGCTCGGCGCAGTCGTACCAGTCCCGCCAGCGGGTGGCGGCCAGCTCGCGCCAGGTGGTCCCGTGACCGGGCAGCCGCGGCAGCGACACGCGATAGCCGGCGTCGGCGGTCAGCCGTGCCCACTCCCGCAGCGCGTGCGGGGAGCTGTTGAACCCGTGCAGGAACAGGACGGCGATCCGGCCCCGCCCGGCGTGGAAGGGTTGTGCGTACTCGGCCACCGTCATGATGGCCATGCTAGTGAGCGCACCCGTCACCTATTGTGTTCGGCGGAGGTCCGACGCGGAAGGCGGAGATGTTCTACCAGCTGTTCAAGACTGCCCTGTTCCGGCCGGTGGTGAAGTACCTGTTCCGGGCCACCATCACGGGCCAGGAGAACATCCCGGCGACCGGGGGTGTGGTGCTGGCGATCAACCACCCCTCCACGGCGGAGACCTACGTCGTGCCGGCGATGCTGGACCGGCAGGTGACCTTCCCCGCCAAGGCCGAGCTCTTCCAGGGCAATCGCGGCCTCGGCTCGAAGGTGGTCGCCTGGTTCCTGAAGGCCGTCGGGCAGGTCCCGCTGGACCGCTCAGGGGGACGGCTCTCGCTGGAAGGACTGCGCCCCGTCCTTGATGTGCTCGCCGACGGCGGGACTGTCGGCATCTTTCCCGAGGGCACCCGGTCGCCCGACGGCAGGCTGTACAAGGGCAAGACCGGGGTGGCGCGGATAGCGCTCGCCGGCCGCGTCCCCGTCATCCCGATCGCGGCCTTCGACACCCACACCGTGCGGACAAGGCTGGGGCTGCCGTGGGTGCGCAGGCCGCGGGTGGTGGTCGGTGAGCCGCTGGACTTCTCCGCCCACGCCGACCAGCTGGACGACAGGGCGACAATGCGGTGGGTGACCGACGAGGTGATGGCCGCCATCCAGCGGCTGTCCGGCCAGCAGTACGTCGACGTCTACGCCAGTTCGGTCAAGTACGGCGCGGTCTCGGCGGCCGAAGCGGACGCGAAGGTGCTGCCCAGGCCGGGTGACGGCGCAGCCCCGCCGGTTCCGCCGGCAGCGAACCCGTGAGCACCGACGGGGGTGCAGGGGCGTCCCGGCGTATCCTGACCGGCGTGGTTGACCCGATCCCCTCGCTGGCCGAACTGCGGCGACGTCCGGTGGCCCAGCAACCGTTGTACGCCGACCCCTCGGCGATGGACGCGGTGCTGGCCGAGTTGCGGACGCGTCCGCCCCTGGTGTTCGCCGGCGAGTGCGACGAGCTGCGCCGCAGGATCGCCGAGGTCGCGGCCGGGCGCTCCTTCCTGCTCCAGGGCGGGGACTGCGCGGAGACTTTCGGCTCGGTGACCGCCGGCGACATCCGCGGCAAGCTGCGGGTGCTGCTGTCGATGGCGGTGGTGCTCACCTACGCCGCCCAGGTACCCGTCCTCAAGCTCGGCCGGATCGCGGGGCAGTACGCCAAGCCCCGCTCCAAGGACACCGAGACCCGCGACGGGGTCACGCTGCCCGCCTACCGCGGCGACGCCGTGAACGGCCTCGAGTTCACCCCCGAGGCCCGCCGCGCCGACCCCCGCCGCCTGATCGAGGTTTATAACCACTCCGCGGCCACCCTCAACCTGCTGCGGGCCTTCGTCAAGGGCGGGTTCGCCGACCTGCGCGCCGTCCACACCTGGAACCGCGACTTCGTGCGCAACTCCGACGTGGAGGAGCGATACGAGCAGATGACCTCGGAGATCGAGCGGGCGCTGGCCTTCATGGTCGCCTGCGGGGTCGACAACGAGTCGCTGCGCACTGTCGACTTCTACTCCTCGCACGAGGCGCTGCTGCTCGACTACGAGCACGCGCTCACCCGGGTCGACTCCCGCACCGGGACCCCGTACGACACCAGCGCCCACATGGTGTGGATCGGTGAGCGCACCCGGCAGCTGGACGGTGCGCACGTCGAGTTCTTCCGCCACGTCCGCAACCCGCTCGGCATCAAGGTCGGCCCCGCCGCCTCTCCGGCCGAGGTGGCGGCGCTGTGCGAGCGGCTCGACCCCGAGCTGGAACCGGGACGGCTGACGATCATCACCCGGATGGGCGCCGGCCGGATCCGCGACGTGCTGCCCCCGATCGTCGAGGCGGTGGAGGCCACCGGACGCAAGGTCGCCTGGGTCAGCGACCCGATGCACGGCAACACCTTCGAGACCTCGCTGGGCTACAAGACCCGTGCCTTCAGCCAGGTGGTGGACGAGGTCAACGGCTTCTTCGACGTGCACGAGGCGCTGGGGACCTGGCCCGGCGGCGTCCACATCGAGCTGACCGGTGACGACGTCACCGAGTGTGTGGGCGGGGTCGGCGACCTGGTCGAAGCCGATCTGGCCAACCGGTACGAGACCGCCTGCGACCCGCGGATGAACCGCAACCAGGCCCTCGAGCTGGCCTTCGTGGTCGCCGAGCGGCTCACCAGCGGACGCATCCTGCGCCACAACTCCGTCCAGGAATTCCACGCCGAGGACTTCTGAAACCCGCCAGCCCGCGAGGATGCCGTGATCGACCTGCGCAGTGACACAGTCACCCGACCTACCCCCGGCATGCGGGCGGCGATGGCCGAGGCCGAGGTGGGCGACGACGTCTACGGCGAGGACCCCGCGCTGAACTCCCTGCAGGACAGGGTCGCCGCCCTGCTCGGGCACGAGGCCGGCCTGTTCACCCCGTCGGGCTCGATGGCGAACCTGCTCGGCGTCTGGGCCCTTGTGGAGCCGGGCCAGGAGGTGGTCTGCGACGTCAGGGCCCACATCGCCCGTGCCGAAATGGGCGCCCACGCCGCCCTGCACGGCATCACGATGCGCACCTGGGATTCGGCGGACGGGGTCGCCACCGCGGCGACGATCGCCGACCTGATCACCCCCGACGCCGGTCCGTACCTAGTGTCGACCGCCGCGGTCGCGGTGGAGAACACCCACAATTTCGGGGGCGGCACCGTCCAGCCGATCGGGGTGCTGGAGGAGATCTCCCGGGTGTGCACCGACGCCGGGGTCGGCCGCCACCTCGACGGGGCCCGGCTGTGGAATGCGCACGTCGCCTCGGGGGTGCCGCTGGCCACCTACGGCGCGCTGTTCGACACCGTGAGCGTCTGCTTCTCCAAGGGACTCGGCGCCCCGGTCGGCTCGATGCTCGTGGGGTCGGCCGAGGTGATCGCGCGGGCGCGGGTGCAGCGCAAGCGGCTGGGCGGCGGGATGCGGCAGGCCGGGATCCTCGCCGCGGCGGCCGGCTACGCCCTCGACCACCAGCTGGCGCGGCTCGCGGATGACCACACCGCCGCCGCGGCCTTCGCCACGGCCGTGGTGGCCGCCGTCCCCGGCGCAGTCGACCTGACGGCGATGCAGACCAACATCGTGGTGATCGACACCGGCGCGCGCCCGGCCACCGAGGTCGTGGCCGCCGCCCGGTCGCGCGACGTCCTGCTCTCTGCTGTCGGTCCGCGGACGGTCCGCGCGGTGACCCACCTCAACGTGACCCTCGACGAGTGCGCGGCTGCGGGCCGGGTCGTCGGCGAACTGCTGGGATCGTCGTGAAGGCCGCCGTCCTGGGCTCCCCGGTCGACCACTCGCTGTCGCCCGACCTGCACACCGCCGGGTACGCCGCGACGGGCCTGCAGGGGTGGAGCTACGGACGGTTCCGGGTCGAGGGGGCCGAGTTGCCGGGCTTCGTCGCCGGCCTGGCCCCGGACTGGCGAGGGCTCTCCCTGACCATGCCGCTGAAACGGGCCTGCCTGGCGGTGGCCGATCGGGTCACGGCGCTGGCGCTGAGGGCAGGCGCCGGCAACACCCTCGTCCGGCAGGCCGACGGTGGCTGGGAGGCCCACAACACCGACGTCGGCGGGCTGGTCGACGCTCTGGAGCCGCACTGGGAACCGGGCTGGACTACCGCAGCCGTGCTCGGCGGCGGTGCGACCGCACGCTCGGCGCTGCTGGCGCTGGCCGAGCTCGGCGTGACGCGGGTGCGGTGCTACCTGCGCGACCCGTCCCGGGCCGTCGAGGTGGCGCGATGGGCTCAGACCGAGGGCGTGGGCGCGGAGGTCGTCGGCGCCGCCCTGGGGGAGTGGGGCCGGGGTGACGAGCCCGCGGTGGTGTCCACCCTGCCGCCGGTGCCGGGGGTGGAGGCGTCGCTGACCGGCCCGCGTCAGGGGCTGCTGTTCGACGCGGTCTACGCCGACTGGCCGACTCCGCTCGCACGCCGCGCGACGGGCGCCGGGATGACGGTGGTCGGTGGCCTCGACCTGCTGGTGCACCAGGCCGCCCGGCAGTTCGAGCTCTTCACCGGCGTGACGGCGCCGGTGGCCGCGATGCGGGCTGCGGGCCTGGCCCGGCTGGCGGGCGCGGGTCCGGCGGAGCCGGCAGGTGCGCGGTGATCGTCCTGGTCGGGTTCATGGGCGCGGGGAAGAGCACGGTGGGCCCTGCCCTGGCCGCCCGGCTCGGCCTGCCGTTCGTCGATACCGACGAGGTGGTGGAGCGCAGTGCAGGGCTGGCCATCGCCGACATCTTCGAGTACCAGGGGGAGGCAGGCTTCCGGGATCTCGAAGCCCGGGTGATCAGCGCCGAACTCGCCGGCCCCGAGGCGGTGGTCGCGCTGGGCGGCGGCGCCGTCACCACCGACGCGGTACGCCAGGCGCTGCGCGGCCATGACGTGGTGCTGCTCGACATCAGCCTCGAGGACGCCCTTGCCCGGGTGGGGGGCGACGCCCGCCGGCCGATGCTGCGCCGGCCCGACCTCGCCGAGGTGTTCGCAGCCCGCGCCAGGTACTACGCGCAGGTGGCGACGGTGCGGGTGCCGGTAGCGGGCCGGTCGGCCCCCGAGGTGGTCGAGGCGGTGGTGGAGTCCCTCGCCACCCGCGGCCCGTCGCTGGACCCGGAATCCCCGGACGCGGGAGAGTAGCCCCATGGACGTCCTGGTCGTCAACGGCCCCAACCTGAACACGCTCGGCACCCGTGAGCCCGAGATCTACGGCAGCACCACCCTGCCCGAGGTGGAAGCCGCGCTGATCGCCCAGGGCGCTGCCGCCGGGCTGAGCGTCGACACCTTCCAGAGCAACCACGAGGGCGCCATCCTCGACCGGCTGCACGAGGCCCGCGCCGACGGGACGCGCTTCATCATCATCAACCCCGGTGCGCTGACCCACACCTCCATCGCGCTGCGCGACGCGCTGGCGGCCGTCGCGGTCCCCTTCCTCGAGGTGCACATCTCCAACGTCCACGCCCGCGAGGAGTTCCGGCGGCACTCCTACCTCAGCGAACTGGCAGTGGGCGGCCTGTTCGGCTTCGGCACCCACGGCTACCACCTGGCGATGGACTACGTGATCCTTCAGCTGAGCGACAACTCCGGTGGGGAGCTGGCTGCCCTGGCCTGAGCGGGCTGCGGCCCCGGGCTGCCGGACACCGCGATGGCCGGGCTGCTTCGGCTCGCCTAGGCTCGAGCCATGCAGATCACACACCTTGGGCATTCCGCGGTGCTGGTGGAGGTCGCCGGGCGCCGCCTGCTCATCGACCCGGGCAACTTCTCCGAGGCCTGGCACGGCCTGACCGGGCTGGACGCGGTGCTCGTCACCCACAAGCACCCCGACCACGTCGACCCGGCCGCCGTCCCCGCGCTGCTGGCGGCGAACCCCGACGCGGCGGTGTACGTCGAGGCCGAGGTGCTGGACGCGGTCGACCTGCCCGGTGCCCGGGCTCTCGCTCCCGACGCGTCGGTCGAGCTCGGCGGGGTTAGGGTGGACGCGGTCGGCGGGTGGCACGCGGTGATCCACGCGGACATCCCGCGGATCGGCAACCTTGGCCTGGTGGTGAGCGCGGAGGGGGAGCCGACCCTGTTCCACCCCGGCGACAGCCTGGCCACCGTTCCGGACGGCATCGACGTGGTGGCGATCCCCGCCTACGGGCCGTGGGCGGCGATGAAGGAGACCATCGACTTCGTCCGTGCCGTCGGGGCGCCGCACGGCTTCCTGATCCACGAGGGACTGCTCGGACCGCGGGGCTGGAAGCTGGCCTTCGACCGACTCGGTGAGATGGGACCGTCGGCGCTCACCGACCTCAGGGACGCAACCCCCTGGTCGCCCCTCAGGTGACGTAGATGGTGACGGTGGAGCCCTCCGGGGCTTCCTTGCCGTTGCCCGGGTCGGTGTAGGCGACCAGACCGAGGAAGTTGGCGATCTGGGCCACCTTCACCTTGAAGCCCGCCTTCTTCAGCACCTTGGTGGCCTCATCGACGCCCATGTACTTCACGTAGGGCACCTTCACCATCACCGGTCCCTTGGAGACGACGAAGCTGATCGTCTCGCCCCGGGGGAGGGTGCCCTTGGCGGGGGTGGAGGAGATGACCGAGCCGGCGGGGATCTTCTTGTGGTGCTTCTCCTCGGTGATCTCGACCGTCAGCCCCGCCTCCTCGAAGTGGGCCTTGGCCTGGTCGAAGGGCTTGCCCTTGAAGTCGATGATCTCCACCGGCGCCGGGCCGCGGGAGACGCTCAGGTCGACCTGCGTCTGCGGCTTCACGCGTTCGCCGGCGTTGACCGAGGCGTCGTACACGGTGCCCGACCGTGCGGTGTCGTGGTAGCTGGTGGTGACCTCGCCGAGGGTCAGGTGGTTCTCCTCGATGGCTGCCTGGGCCTCCTCGGGGGTCATCCCCAGGACGTTGGGCATCTCGTAGCGCTCAGGCCCCTTGGACAGGTAGGCGATCAGCGTCCCGCCGCGCAGGATCGGTGCCCCGGCGACGGGGTTGGTGCGGATCACCTGTCCCACACCGACCGTCTCGGAGTAGTCGTTGTCGAAGTCGATGGTGAGCCCGTGCTCGGCGGCCAGCGCCAGCGCCGCCTCCTGGGTCAGCTCGGCGAAGGCGGGGGTCTCGGTGAACCGGCCCTGGAACATCCACCAGCCGCCGACGCCGAGCGCTGCGGTGAGCAGCAGGACGACGGCGAGGGTGACCGCGCCGCGCCGGCGGCGTTGCGTCTGCCGCTGCCGCAACTGGCGGGCCGAGCGGGCGGGCGGATCGGAGGGGACGTCGTAGTAGGCCATCCCGTCGGCCACCGGCGGGTGGCCGGGGCTGACCGGGGTGGACGGAGTGAAGCGCAGCGTGGCGGTGCGCTGGATGGCCGTTGAGGGGCCGGACGGGGCGGGCCCGAGGCGCGCCCCTGCCAGAGCGGGCACCTGCTCGGTCGGCTGGTTGGCAGCGTCGAGGGTGGTGGCGCGCATCGCGACGGAGAGCGCGGGATCGTCCATCACCCCGTCGGCCAGGGCGCGCCGGGCCCGGCGGGCGTGGTCGAGCATCACCGTGGCGTCGGCGGGGCGGGCAGACCTGTCGCGGGTGGTGGCACTGGTGACCAGCGCGTCGACGTAGGGCGGGATGCCGTGGCGGGACTCGCGCCAGGACGGTGTCATCTGCGACGAGGGCGCGGGGATCTCGTTGTGGACATGGCTGTAGGCGACCTGGATCGGGGTGTCGCCGGTGTGCGGCTTGCGTCCGGTCAGCATCTCGAACAGCACCACACCGAGGGCGTACACGTCGGCGCGGGTGTCACCCTTTCCGGTGGTGACCAGTTCGGGGGCGATGTAGGACACCGTGCCGATCAGGGTGCCGGTCTGGGTGGCGGTGTGGGCGGTGACCGCCCTCGCGAGCCCGAAGTCGGCGACCTTGATCTGCCCGCGGTCGGAGATCAGGACGTTCTCCGGCTTGATGTCGCGGTGGATGATGCCCGCCTCGTGGGCGGCGGCGACCGCGTTCATCACCGGCAGCAGCAGGTCGAGAGCCCGGGCCGGCTCCATCGGCGCTTCGCGGGTGATCACGTGCCGCAGGGTGCAGCCCTCGACGTACTCCATGACGATGTAGGGCCGCCCGCCGTCCATGCCCTGGTCGAAGACGGCTACCACGTTGGGGTGGGAGAGCCGGGCGGCGGCGCGGGCCTCGCGGTCGAAGCGAGACACGAAGTCGGCGTCGCCACCGAGGCTGTCGTGCATCACCTTGATGGCGACAGTCCTTGTCAAGCGTCGGTCGGAGGCGAGGTACACGGTGGCCATGCCGCCCCGGGCGAGCTTGCGCAGGATCTCGTACCGTCCGTCCAGCACATGGCCCACCAGCGGGTCGCCATTGCTCATGCTCGTCACGTCGGCTCCGGACACGTCGGGGAAGAAGGCCGTCCAGACCTGCGGGACCGATTCTAGGAGGCGTCGGCAAGTTCCCGCGACTGACTCGCCGGGGGTAGCCCTGCCCCGTGGGCAGAGCCCGGCATCCGGCCTAGGGTGGAGCCGTGACTGTTCTGCTCGGCGTCGCCGCCCGGATGCGCCTCGCGCGCCTGTTGTTGATCACCGACCTGAGGGCCGAGCAGGGCGACCTGCCGGAGTTCGTCGCCGCCACCCTGGCGGCGGGGGTGGACATCGTCCAGCTCCGCGACCCGAAGGCCGACGAGCAGCAGCTGGCCGCCGCCTTCGGTCAGGTGCGAGAGGTGGTGCTGCAGCACAGGGCCCTGCTCGGGCTCTACGACGCCCTCGAGGTGGCGCAGGAGGTGCAGGCCGACGTGCTGCAGCTCTCCGAGCGCGGGACGGACGCGGCCAGGGCCCGCGACCGCGTCCACCCGTGGGCGATGCTGGGACGCTCCTGCCACTCCGGCCGGCAACTGGACGCCGCGCTGGCCGACCCCCAGGTCAACTACCTGACGGTGGGCCCTGTGGTCGGTGGCCTGTTCGGTACCGGCGGGCTCGACCTCGTCCAGTACGCGGCCAAGCAGGCGCCGCCGTCCGATCCCGCAGGCAAGCCCTGGTTCGCGGTGGGCGGCATCACGATGGAGAACCTCGACGACGTGCTGGCGGCCGGCGCCCGCCGGGTGGCGGTCTCGCGCGCGATCACCGACGCCCCCGACCCGGCCGCGCAGGCGGCCGACCTCAAGCACCGCCTGGTGAGGGCCTGGAAGGACGACCCGGGAATGGAGCAGGTGGTCTTCGGCGGGATCAAGGGCTGACGTTCAGCTCTGGCGATCGGCGGCGGCCCGGGCGAGGTTCACCAGCGCCTGCTCGCCTTCCGGCGTCAGGCCGGCGTGGTGTAGACCGTCGATCGCGCTCCGGGTGGAGTCCGCGATCTCCTGCTCGACGACGGGCAGCGCGCCGCTGTCGGCGATGATCCCCTGCGCCCGGCCGATCTCCTGTGCCGAGAGGTCGGCCCTGCCCACCAGCCCGGCCAGCTCGTCGGCGTCCGCGGCGCCCGCCAGCCGCAGGGCATGGGCGAGCAGGGCGGTGAGCTTGCCCTCTCGAAGGTCGCCGCCGGCGGGCTTGCCGGTCACCTGCTCGTCGCCGAACACGCCGAGGATGTCGTCGCGCAACTGGAAGGCCCGTCCCACCGCCGAGCCGTAGCGGCCCAGCGCCTCGAGCAGGTCAGGGCCGGCCCCGGCGAGCGCGGCCCCGAGCTGGAGCGGTCGCACCACTGTGTAGCGGGCGGTCTTGTACTCCAGCACCCGATCCACCTGCGCGAGCACCTCCCCGGGTGCGGAACGGACGTCCAGGGCTGGGCGGGCCTGGGCGAGGATGTCGAGGAACTGGCCGGTGGTGACCTCGGTCAGCACGGCCTCCATGATCGGCATCGCGCGCTGGATCGTCTCCGCGGGCAGGCCGCTGCGCCGGAACATCTCCTGCGACCAGACCAGCAGCAGGTCGCCCAGCAGGATCGCGCCGCCGCGTCCGAAGGCCTCGGCGTCACCCCGCAGCCCCTGCGCGGCGTGCCGCGCGGCGAACTGGCGGTGCGCCGCCGGCACTCCGCGCCTGGTGTCGGAGGCGTCCATCACGTCGTCGTGGACCAGCGCGCTGACGTGCAGCACGTCGAGGCTGGCCGCGGCGCTCACCAGCGGTCCCGGCTCTGCCGGGATTCCCGCCACCGCCACCCAGCCCCAGGCGCAGAAGGCCGGCCGCAGCCGCTTGCCGCCCGCCGTGAACGCCTCGGCCAGGTCGGCCAGCGGTGCGGTGGCGGGACCGATCCCCGCCAGCACCTCGCGCTGCCCCATGAGGAAGTCGGTGATGGCGGCGGCCACCGCCGTCCGGAAGGTGGCGGAGAGGGGGTCTGCGGGGTCGAACATGGCACCGAGCCTACGGGGCGGCGTCGGTGTGGTGCGGCGGGATCTGGCGCAGGTTGGCGAGGATCTCCGCGGTGGCTCTCGACCGGTTCAAGGTGAAGAAGTGGAGGCCGGGTGCCCCGCCTGCCAGCAGCCTGTCGCACAGCCCGGTGGCGATCTCCAGCCCTACCGCCCGCACCGCGGCGGGGTCGTCGGCGACGGCGTGCAGCGCGTCCACCATCGGGGTGGGCAGCGCGGCCCCCGAGAACCTGGCGAAGCGCTCGATCTGGGCCAGGTTGGTGACCGGCTGGATGCCGGCAAGGATGGGCAGCCGGCATCCCAGCCCGCGCACCCGTTCGACCAGCCGGAAGTAGGCGTCGGCGTCGAAGAACAACTGGGTGATGGCGAAGTCGGCGCCGGCCTCCTCCTTCTCGGCCAGGATCCTGGCGTCCAGGACGAAGTCCGAGCGCTCGGGGTGGGCGTCGGGGAAGGCGGCAACTCCCACGCAGAAGTCGCCGGTCCGCTTCACCAACCTGACCAGTTCGGTGGCGTTCGGCAGCCCGTCCGGGTGCGGTGACCAGGGTGCTGTGGGCCCGCCCGGCGGGTCGCCGCGGACCGCGAGGATGTGGCGGATGCCGACCTCGGCGTAGGACCTGATCGCACCCTCGACCTCGGCGCTGGACTGGCTCACGCAGGTCAGGTGGCCCATGGTGCGGAAGCTGGTCCGTTCGGTCACCATCCGGGTCGCGTCGATGGTGCGGCTGCGGGTGGAGCCGGTGGCTCCGTAGGTGACCGAGACGAAGTCGGGGTGCAGCGGCTCGAGTTCGACCAGGGCGCGCTGGAGCTGTTCCTGGCCGGCGTCGTCCTTGGGTGGGAAGAACTCGAAGGACATGGTGGGGTGGGTGCCGGCGCTCAGCAGGTCGGCGATGGTCGGCGAGGCGCCGGTGAGCGGGGGTCCAGGCACGCCCGACACCCTAACCGAGCTCTCCCGGCGGCCAGGGGAGCGCGTCCGTGGCGGACGCCGGGCCCTCCGCCCCGTTGCTCGCACCGCGCCGTCGCTACGAAATGCCGGTCATGGGGGATCGCGGGGAGTGCTCCTGCGTCGTTCGCTACGAAGTCGGGGTTCTGGAGCAGGTTTCGGGGTTCATAACCCGAAGTTCGCAGCGAAGCCGGATGGTCAGCAGCCACAGCGGCCTCGTAACCCCCACAACGCAGCGAGCGGGATGGGTGTCACTGGTCGGCGCGGCGCCTGCGGTGGGGCGGAGGAGGGGGAGCGAAGGGGGCGGGGTGTCGGCCGGGGTCGGGGGGAATGACCCCGGCCAGAACGCCCAACGACTCGGGGGAGTCGCGGGAGGCACGACGCGCGTTCGCTCGGGAGGAGAGCCTGGGGCACGGGGGTGCCACCGGCGCGACGAGAGATCCCTGTCAGAGGGTGTGGGGTTCCGCTCCGATGCCCCTACTGTTCCGGGAGAACTGGCCGTTCGCTACCTGATTCGCTGCCGTTGGTGCTGCCGTTGGTCCTGAGACCGCTCTCACGGTGGTACCCCGTGGTCACCCGGACGGCGTCAGTCCGCGAAGGGGAGGTCGAGGCCGTCCCGCCAGCGCGTCGAACCCAGGTCGGCCACCACCAGGCGCTGGGTCGGCCGGGTCAATGCCACATAGAGGACGCGTTCCCCACCGGACGACTCCGCCACTATTTCGTCGGGGCTCAGGACCACCACGGCGTCGTACTCGAGGCCCTTCGCGCCCAGCGGGGAGACCAGCGCGAGCCGGTCGGCGACGGCCGCCAGGTTCGGCTGCCTCGCAGCCGCCTCGCGCAGCGCTGCAAGCCGCGAGGGCGGCGCGATCACGCCGATCGTGCCGGCCACCTGGCCGGCCAACTCGCCGACCTGCCTGTCGAGCCACTCGACAAGGGCGGGCTCGGCCGGCTCGGCGAGCAGCGGACGGATACCGGTCTCGCGGA
The DNA here is from genome assembly GCA_023432725.1 of Actinomycetes bacterium. Classification (GTDB taxonomy): domain Bacteria; phylum Actinomycetota; class Actinomycetes; order Propionibacteriales; family Propionibacteriaceae; genus Propionicimonas. The sequence goes on from JAEYUH010000065.1 coordinate 15,631, forward strand.
TCGCCCGCGGCAGGTCGGCGCCGGGGAAGGCCCGCTTGACAACGGGCGCGGCGACGTCGAACACCTCGGCGGGGCTGCGGTAGTT
>JAEYUH010000074.1 GCA_023432725.1 Actinomycetes bacterium
CGAAACCGCTCAGCGACAGGTTGAGCACGTCGGCCGGGGTCGGGTTCGCGGGCACGTCGGTGACCGGCAGCCCCGCACCCCACCGGATGGCCGCGATGATGTCAGCCTCGGAGCCGCCACAGCGACCGAGTACCCGGACGGCCTGGACCTTCGCATCCGGGGCCACCCCAGCCACCCCGATCCCGTTGTCGCGGACCGCCGCGATGGTGCCGGCGACATGGGTGCCGTGCCAGGACGAGCCCTCACTGTCGCAGTAGTCGCCAGGGTCGGCCGGGTCCGGGTCCCAGGCATCGCCGTCCCCGGCCTGGACCGGCTGGGAGACGAAGTCGTAACCGGGAAGCACGTTCGCCGCGAGATCAGGGTGGTCGGTGATGCCGGTGTCCAGGACCGCGACGATGGACCCCGAGCCGGTGCTCTCCGGCCAGGCGACCTCGGCATTGATCCCGAACTCGCTCGGGCCTTGCTTCCGCAGGTTCCACAGATAGGGGTAGTACGTGTCGCTCGTCCCGGCGGGCGTCAGGGTGGCGGCCGGCTCTGCCGCCCTCACCTGGTCGCTGTCCGCCACCTGGTCGCCGATCCGGACTGCCTGCTCGGCAGTCAGAGTCTGGTCGAACGTGACGGCGACCGTCTTGTCGGTGATCGGGGTCACAGCGACGATCTCGGCCCCCGCGACCTCGCCGGCAGGTTTCGAAACCGCCGCCGTCGCCGCCTGCTCCGGATCTCGCTGGCCGCCCTCGAAGGTCACGATGATCGTGTCCGTCTCCTGGACGAACTCCTGCGTCGGCAGATCGTGCACGCCCAGCGGTGGGGGCGGCGGCGTGGGCGTCGCGGCGTGCGCGGTGGTCGCCGGCAGCAGCAGGACTGCTGCCAGTGCTGCGACGGCGGCGCGTCGTCCCATCTCTGCGTCTCTCCTACCCCCCGGTAGCCCCGATCCTGCCATCCCGCGGGCTGGACGGCGAGCCCATCCCGCGTCGCGGCGCGTCCGATCTCGGGCAGCCTCCCGATGGGGGCAGCCGACGGGGCCCCGCTCGGTCTGCCGCGCCGGGGTTGGAGTCCTTCGTCAGCCGCGGGCGTCACACAGGCATTCGCCGGTGTTGGACTTCTCGGTCCAGCACTCGGTGCAGACGTTCGTCATGGTGCTTCTCCTCTCGGGTGATGGGGTGAGTGGGCCAGAACGCAGATGAGCCGCCTCCCACGGATGTGAGGGGCGGCTCCTGATGCGGCCTGGCGTCGGTGGCCGGTGTCAGGGGGCTCCCCCACTCGTGGGGTAGGCGTTCGAGCGCGGCTCGGCATCACGCCCGAGTCGGCCGAGGCCGGGGACGACCTGGGCGCGCGCAGCAGAGGTGCCGGGCTGATGCCCCCACCGTCCGCGGTCAATGCGCCGCATCGTCGTTCTCCTTCGTGATTGCCCACCTCGCGTGAGCAGCCCCTCAGGTTACGGTGGGCCAGCACCGGAGGCAAGTCCTTCAGGCGTCCGGCACCAACGCTGGTCCGACGAGCCGTCGGAGCGGCTACGTCCTCCCGCGTCGGCGGGCGCGCCAGCGTGCCACAAGGGCGACGATCGCGCCGACCCCCAGCAGCAGGAAACCGGCCGACAGGGTGAGCCACTTGCCGGCGGTGAACAGCGGCGCCAGCTCCGCGAGCACCGGCGTCCGGGCCGGGTAGCGTGCCATCACCGTCGCGGTGCAGATGTTCTCTGCATAGTCCAGCGCCACCACGACCACCGGCAGCAGGGCCACCCTTCGCCAACGACTCCCGGGAGCTGTCGCCCGCGCCCAGACCCAGGCCAGCGTCGTCAGCAGCGCCGTCCCGTACACCAGCGGCCAGATGACATCGAACGTCACGCGCGCGTTCACGTAAGCGGCGCGACCCTCTGGCCCCCACGCCTCCGCCGCGGCGTACAGGTCACCCGCGGCGTACCACAGCGAGGTGTCCGGGGCGGCGTAGCGGATCGTGTAGAAGGACCCGGCCTCGGCCTGGGCGGGCAGGATCAGCGCGATGAACAACGCGAACAGCACCGTGGCCGCCACGGCCATCCACCCCCGCACCCCGTGCGCGAGCCGCTCGGCTACCCGTTCCACCGCACTCATCGAAGATCCCACAGGTGGCCTCGGGTGTGGGGTTGGACGCCACTGCGCCCGGCAGAAAGGCCGGGTGGCATGTCAGTCGGTCCGGGTGACGACAGCGCGTTGACGCAGGACCCGAGGAATCTCGGCCACGCTGTCGACAGTGGCGATCAGTTCTTCCAGCGCTGAGGGGTCTGCCGCCGAGTCCACCTCGACCGTGTACTCGATGCCGGTGGAGGACCAGGAGTCCGAGAACCCGCCGTCGGCGCGTACCCGTGCCCCGTCCAGCTGGAGCCCCATACCGGCCGCCTCCCGGAACAGGTCGTTGAGGACGCAAGCCGCCACCGCGGCGTGGAGGAGGTGCGCCCCGGTGAACGCGATCGTCAGATCCACCCCGCCCGCCGTCCAGCGATGATCGAGGTGCACGACACCTCCGGCGTGCTCTGCACGAAGACTCCCGGCCGCACACACCACTTCGAACTCACCCATGGGTCCCACCGTGCCCGTGCACCATCTCGACCGCAACGGGCGCCGCTGCATTTCGGGATGGTGGAAGCGCACGAGGTCAGGTTGGCGTTCGACCCGCTCGGGGCGGTCCACCAGCCTCACAGTGACGGCGTCGATCAGCGCGGCGTCCAGGCGTCGGCCTTCGCGATATTGGCATCGACGGCGCCGACCCCGTCGCCGGGCAGCCGGGCCTGGCTGGTGTACTGCCAGATCGACCAGCCGCCCCGTCCGATCCACGGCCCGACCCGCGGCTCGGAGTCGGGGATGCGGCCGTTGTCGGTGCCCCAGGAGGCCACCCACAGTCGCGCGATCCGGGCGACGTCGGCCCACGCGTAGTACCAGCCGTCTGTCTCGACTGTCGTGTTGGCGCTCATGTACACGTACAGGTTGGCGTGGTAGCCGTCGGTGGTGAGCTGTTGGCGGACGGCGGTCAGGAACTCGAGGGCCTCGTCCGGGGTCCAGTGGCGCAGCTCGTGACGGTAGGTGGTGCCGTCGTCCGTGGTGAGCCTCCGGGTGGTGCCCTGCTCGATGTCCAGCACAAGCGGGTCCGTGCTGTCCCGGGTGTAGTTCCCGTACTTCTTCAGCCAGGAGACGAAGAGGGTGGCCGAGCGGGTGGGGGTGTTGCCGCCGGCGAACAGTCCGCCGGGCGTGGTGTCGATCGAGGCGAGCCAGCCGTTGAACCAGTAGTGGCCCAGCGACAGACCGGCCTTCGTGGCCCCCCGAGCCAGCGTCGGGTAGGCGCAGTCCCTCGTGGCTGGTGTCCGCTTCGTCTTGCCGCGCTTGCCGGTGCACACGTCGGTGTACTCGTAGTTGATCGGACGGTCCCCGCTGCCGGTCCGCAGGATCGTGAATCCGTCCTTGCCGGTCCAGGCCTTGACGGCGGAAAGGCGGACCCGGCCCCGCGGCGTGTACTGGTAGGCGGACAGATCAAGGCCCTGGCGCAGCCCGCTCAGCCCGAATGCCCGCTCGGCGTCCCTGGCCGGAGTGTTGGTCGGCTTCACCACCGTCAGGGTGGCGACCTTCGAGGTGACCCGGCCCTGGGTTCCGGTGACAATCACGCGGAACTGGGTGCCGGTGCGCCAGTCGCGGGCCCGGGCTGTGTACTTCGCGGACTTCGCACCCTTGATGGCCTTCCACTTCCCGGTCTTCCCGGCGCGCTGCTGCCAGGCGTAGGTGAGCTTGCGTCCGACCGCCTTGACGACGAAGGTCACCTTGGTGCGGACGCCGTAGACGCCGATCCTGGCGTCGGTCAGGTCACCGACGATCGTCGTCACCGTGGGTTCCGGCGATTCGGGGGTCGCGGTCGGCGTGGGCTCCGGGGCCTCCGCCGGGCCGGTCTGGGTGGCGATCGGCGACTGCGCCGGGGGCGTGGGCGCAGAAGGATCGGTGATCGCGCAACCTGCGACCAGCGCGGAGATCAGGACGCCCGCCAGCCAGCTCGTGGAGCGGCAGTGTGCGCCCATGGTCTGGACCTCCCCGGGCAGAGTCGGGCCAGTCTAGCGGCGGCCGTGGAGCGGACCGGGAAGCTCCTGCCCCAGGCGCTCCCCCGCCCGGTCGTGGGCTCATTTCGCAGGGAGCGGCCTCCTAGTCGGGACTGCTCGCGTTCACCCCGCTCACGCCCTCGACGATCTCCTGGCGCACCGCTGGGCTCAGCGGTAGGCCGTCGAAGTCGATCACGAGCGGATCGATCTGGACTCCGTCTGAGCCCAGTGTGCTCGCATGACGTCGAGCGTCATCGACGTTGCTGAACTTCAGCAGGGTGAGGTACTCGTTACCGACCGCCTGCGCGCAGCGGACCTGTGAACCACAGACAGCCGCCGTCCGGTCGACCGCATCCAGATAGGGCCAGTCCGGCGCTGGGTCACCACTCGTGAAACGCTCGACAAGGTCGATCTGGCTTCGTCCCCACGCGTCCGACACCACCATCGA
>JAEYUH010000147.1 GCA_023432725.1 Actinomycetes bacterium
ACACCCTCACCCACGTCACGCTCGCCGAGCTGGTGGACGGCGGCATGCTCACCGAGGAGCTCGCCCGGCTGCTGCACGCAGCGGTGCTGGCCCACAAGTCGATAGTGATCTCCGGCGACCAGGGGGCAGGCAAGACCACCCTGCTGCGGGCGCTGATCGCCGCGATCCCCGCCAACGAGCGCTTCGGCACCCTGGAAACCGACTACGAGCTGCTCACGCACCTGCAGCCGGGCCGGGCGAACATCCTCGCCCTGCAGGCCAGGGTCGGGATGGGGGAGACCCAGGACGGTCACCGCCTCGGCGAGTACACAGTGGCTGACCTGATCCCCGAGGCATTGCGCCAGAACCTCTCCCGGCTGGTCGTCGGGGAGGTCCGTGGCGGCGAGGCGGGAGCGATGTTCGAGGCGATGACAGCCATCACCGGAACCATGTCGACCACGCACTCCCACTCGGCCAGTTCGACCATCGACCGGCTGGCCTCGCGGGTCGCCCAGGGCGGTGTGCTCACCATCGAGGAGGCCTACCGGCAGGTCGCCCACCACCTGCACCTGCTGGTGCACGTCCGGCTGGTCGACGACACCTGGCGCGGCGGGCTGCGGACCCGGTTCGTCTCCGAGGTTCGCCAGCTGACCGGAGGCATCGAGGGTGGACGGCCGGTGACCCACCTCGTCTACCAGGCCGCCGACTCCGGTGGACGCGCACGCTTCACGCCCGATCCGGGCTTCCTCTCCGAACTGGAACCGTTCCGCAGCGGCTGGGAGCAGTGATGGGCACCTGGGCAGCGGTGGTGTGCGGGATGCTCCTGGTCGGTGGAGCTGTCACCGTCGTCGTCGGCTGGCTCGACGTCGGCGGGCCGGCCGCCCCGCCACCGCGGAACCGGCCCTGGCTCGACCCCGACCGGCTCCGCCGGATCGGCACGCGTCGCCTCGTGCTGGTGGGCGGTTGGCTGGTGGTGGGCATTCTCGCCGCCACCGTCACCGGCTGGACGCTGCTCGCCGTCCTCGCGCCTGTGCTCGGCCTCGCCGTCCCCCGCCTGCTCGGCAAGCCACCCGAGACCGAGGTGCACCTGCTGGAGGCGCTCGACCGCTGGGTGCGCAGCCTCGCCGCGATCCTGCCGACCGGTCGCTCGATCGGGGACGCGATCCGGGTCTCGTCGCGGCAGGCGCCCGAGCCGCTGGCGGCCCCGCTGCTGCTGGTGGTGCAACGGATGGACGACCGGTGGTCGCTCTCCTCGGCGCTGCGGGCGATGGCCGACGACCTCGACAGCCCGGACGCCGACGCCGTCCTCGCTGCGCTCTCGCTGGCCGCCGAGCGGGGCGGCACCGGGGCGCAGGCCACCCTCACCGCCCTCGCCGACGCCATCCAGGACCGGCTGCGCGCGCTGCGTGAGATCGAGACCGAGCGCGCCAAGCCGCGCGTGGTAGTCCGGCAGGTCACCCTGATCACGCTCGTGGTGCTGGGCGGTGCGCTGGCCTTCGGGGGTTCCTTCTTCGAGCCGTACCGCACTCCTGCCGGCCAGGTCATCCTCACTGTGCTGATCGCGGCCTACCTGGCCGCCCTGCTCGGGCTGCGCAGGATGTCCCTGCCCCGACCGCGCCAGCGGATCCTGCGGAGGGCGGCATCGTGATCGCCCTTGCTGCGCTCGTGGGCTGCCTGCTCGCCGGAGGCGTGTGGGCGCTGGTCCTGAGCCGGGTTCCGGCCCATCCCCGGCTGGCCGACGCCTTCGACCTGCTGGACGGACGCGCGCCGCCGGAGCCCTCCGACGATCCGGGACTTGGCCGGCTCGGCGGCTGGGTGCGCGGCCGCAGCGGGCTGGTGGTGGGAGAGGACACCCGCCGCCGGCTGCGGATGGTGGGTACCAGCGTCGACCGGCACATCGCGCACAAGACCCTCGCCGGCTTCGGCGGACTGCTCCTGCCCGCAATCCTGGGCGGCTGGCTGGCCTGGGTGAGCGGCTCGCCGTCCGTGCTGCCGGCGGTGCTCGCCCTCGCCGGCGGGCTGGTCGGCTTCATCCTGCCCGACCTCGTGCTGCGACGTCGCGACCGCGCCGTCACCGAGGACGCCGGCGAGGCGCTCCTCACCTTCTTCGACCTCGTCACTCTCGAACGCCTGGCCAACCGGTCCGGCACCCAGGCCCTGCGGGCGGCCGCCGCGGTGTCCGACGTGACGGTCTTCGGGGCGATCGCGGAAGCCCTCGAACGCGCCCGCCTCGAGCAGCGGGCACCCTACGCCGAGCTCCAGCGCCTGGGAGCCGACCTCGACCTGCCCGCCCTCGTCGACATCGCCGACGTGATGCGGCTGGACGAGTCGGGCGCGGCCCTGTCGGGCGCCCTGCGCGCCCGGGTGAAGGAGTTGCGGGACGCGCACCTCACCCGGATGAAGATCCACGCCAACGAGTTGTCGGAGCGGATGGGCATCCTGATGGTCATTCCGACCCTTCTGTTCGGCCTGCTCTTCCTCGTCCCACCCCTGCTCCGCCTCGCCGGCGGTTGACGCCGTACACCCCACCCCCGAGGAGAACACGATGCGCACCTTCCTCCACCTGTTGATCGGCACCCTCGTCGCGCCACCCCGCCGGCGAGACGAGCGTGGGCTGTCCCAGTCGACGGAGAACGCGATCCTGCTGGCCGGCGCCGTGACCATCGCGGTCGGCGTCGTCACCGCCATCACGCTCTTCGTGAACTCGCGGCTTCCCACCCCGTGAACGAACGCGGCCTGTCGGAGTCGACGCAGTGGGCGATGGTGGTCCCGGCGGCGCTCGGACTCGTCCTCGGGCTGGTACAGACCGGGGTGTGGCTGCACGCCCGCTCGGTGGCGTCCCAGGCCGCCGCCGCAGCCGCCGACCTGCGAGCCGCCGGACCTGACCTGACGGCGCAGGCGGAGGCCACCGCCGCAGACCTCGCGACCCGCGGCGGGCTGAGCGACGTGGTGGTGCAGACCAGCCAGGACACCACCACTGTCACCGTCACCGTCAGCGGGAGCGCGCCGGTGTTCCTCGACCTGGGGCTGGGCCGGATCACCGAGCGGGTAGTGCTGCCCCTTGAGCGGGTGACCAACCCATGACCAGGGGCGAGCGGGGCGCCGCAACCGTCGAGTTCGCACTGCTGGTGCCGGTGCTCGTCCTGCTCTTCGGCCTGGTTGTGGGTGGTGCGCGGGTGTGGCTCGCCCGTGCCACCGTCGACCAGATGGCGGGGTCGGCGGCCAGGGCGGGTTCGCTGGCCCGCACCCCGGCGGCGGCGGTCGCAGCCGCCACCCGGCTGGCCCGCGCCCAGGCCGCCACCGACGGCTTGCGCTGCGTCGCGCTGACCGTCGACGTGGACGCCCGCAGCCTGGCCAATCCGCCGGGAACACCCGCGCGGGTGGAGGTCGAGGTGGGGTGCACCGTCCCGCTCGGGGACGTGATAGTGCCGGGTTGGCCGGGCCAACTCTCGCTCTCCGCCAGCGCCGCGGCGGTCGTCGACAGCTACCGGGGCAGGCAGTGATGCGCTGGCTGCGCGGGCTGCTTGCCCTGCTGACCATCGTGGTAGTGGTCGGCGGGGCGCCGGCCCTGCTGATCGGGTGGGGACGGCTCGTCGGCCCGGCAGGCTGGCGGGGCGATGACGGCTCGCTGCTGCTGGCGGTCCTCACCGTCGCCGGCTGGCTGGCCTGGCTCGCCTTCACGCTCGCCACCGCGGCAGAGGTGGTCCGCTTCGCCAGCGGAAACCGGTTCGTGGTGGACCTGCCGCTGCTGGGTGGGCTCCAGGCCCTGTGCGCCGGGCTGGTACTGGCCGTGGTGGGTCTCGGCGTCGCGACGCCCGGCCCCACAGGGCTCGCGCCTTCGCCACCGGTGGCGGATCCCGCCGCCCTCTTCCCGGCCACGCTGCCGCAGCCCGATCGGTCCCCGGACGACATCACCGCCACGACCGGGGCTGAGGCGCGCTCCGACCAGGGGAGGGCCGGTGCGCCGACCCGAGTCGCGCGTCCTCGGTACGACGTGGCACCGGGCGACGACCTGTGGAGCATCGCCGAGCGGGTTCTCGGCGACGGTAGGCGCTGGCGTGAGTTGAAACAGGCGAACCCGGACGTGCTCGCCGACCCCACCCGGCAGCTCGCCGCCGGGACGACGCTGGCCCTTCCCGACCCGCCCGAGCCCGAGCGGATCACCGTGGTGCGCGGCGACACCCTCAGCGACCTCGCAGAAAAGCACCTCGGCAAGGCCCGGCTGTGGCCCCGGATCGCCGCCGCGAACGCCGACCTGATCGAGGATCCCGACCACATCGAGGTCGGGTGGGTGCTCGAGCTTCCGGAAGAGCGGTCAGGCAGGGCTCGCGCCAAGCCCGCCGGGGAGGAGCCGAAGCCCGCGGCCGAGCCTGACGAGCGGAAACGCGAACCACGGGAGCCACGGCCGGCCGACGAGCTTCCTCCCCATCCCGGCCCCTCGCCCTCCGTCCCCGCCGACCCGGCGCCGACGGTGGCCCCCGCCCACGCCCCGCCCGACGAGTCCGACGACCCGTCCGCCGCCGCCGCGCTGCAGCCGGACGCCGTCCTGCTGGGCGGGCTCTCCGCGATGGCCGCGGCAGGCCTGATGGGGGCCTGGCAGGCCCGCCGGCTGCTGCAGGCGAGGGT
>JAEYUH010000159.1 GCA_023432725.1 Actinomycetes bacterium
CACGCAGCCACCGTCCATGACCGCCAGGGCGTCTCGCTGGGGCCTGCTGAACAACCGCTGGCTCCGACCCAGATCGACCGGGACACCGTGCCCGCCGAGCACCGCCGGCAGGATTTCGTGGCTGCAGGCCAGCCGGCGCAGCTGGGTGGCCGACACCCGCTCACCGGTACCGAGCGTCGCCGCTGCGACCGCCGACCTGAGCTTCGCCTCCTCGATCGTCACCACGATGCGGGCCGGTGTGCCGCCCGCGGTCGGCAAGCCGTCGACCGGGAGGTGCTCGACCAGCGCCAGCAGGGCCTCCCCTGCCCGGCGGTCGTACGGCAGCTGTGCCTCGCCCTCGGCCCGTGCCCGATCCACCCGGCTCCGCGAGTCGCCAGCGAGGTGCACCCGCCTTGGTGCTGCAAAGGCGTCGATGACCGTCTTCAGCATCCGCGCCTGCAGCTCCGGCAGGACGAACCTGCCCTGCCAGGTGCCGTCTGTGTTGCTCCACATCGTCAGCGACGTCTTCACCCGCGCCGCGGCCTCGCGCCGCTCCAGCAGATCGTTCTCGTGGGCGTCCACGGCCTCAGGCTCGGCGTACAGCTCGGTGATCCGGCGCGCCCTGCTCGCGAGATCACCCGGCGTGAGGCGAGCGGCGTCGGCGATGAGCTGCTGCTCGGCCAACCGACGCTGCTGCTCTGTGGTCGCCTCGGGGAGCTGGCGCAGCGCCGTCCCGATCACGACGGCATGGGGCTGACTGATCCGGCCCTGTGCGGCGGCCTGCTCGGCCGCCTGCGCTCCGCCGAGCGCCCGGGCCTGCCTCAGTTCACGGTGTGCTGCCGCCGGATCGTGGCCGAAGTCCCCCGCCAGAAGGTGACGCGTGTCACGGGCAGGTACCAGACGCTCCACCGCCCGCACTGCCGCGCCGGCGTGGACCTGGAGCATGGAGACCAGCTCGCGTGTCCGCGCCGCTGCAACCCGGGCCTCAGCCGCAGACAACCCCGCGTAGCTGGGGAGCGGGATCTCGGCAAGCGCGGCGCGCAGCTGGTCGAGCCGGCCGAGCAGCTCATTCGGTTCGGCGACCTGCGCTACCACTGCCTCTCCCTCCAGCGAGCCCTATTCGAACGTATGTCTCATAATACCGCCTCCGGGCGACAGCAGCCCAGCGTTCAGGCTTGTCAACCGCACTTCCCAAGGTGACACAAGTACCCTGTGGAGAACCTCACGGCAACGGCATCTCTGTCAGACCCGCGTGCTGGGAGACGCGCGATCCAAAGGGAACTACTCCTTCGCCACTGCTGATCTTGTCAACGCCGGTCGAACCTTGACACCTTGTCGCCGGGTGGGTTCTAGGGCGACCCGGGGTCAGCATTCACCGGCGTCGAAAGATCTCACCCTTTCTGCGCAAATCCCCTGTCAGGGACACCGAGGCACGCCACAATGCCTGCATCCGAGCGCGCCGTACGCACCTGCAGAATCGGCCGCCGGGCAGAGGGGCGAGCATGGGCCACCGATGGCACCGCACACTGGCAGCCGGGCTGACACTCCTGCTGTGGACGTCGGCACCCCCCGCCCAGGCGGCCGATCCACCACTCATCCCCGACCCAGGGCTGCGGGCGTGCCTCGCCGCGGCGGTAGGGGGTGACCTCACCGCTGAGAACCTGGCAGCGCTCACCAACCTGAGCTGCACAGCCATCACCACGCCGGAGGTCGCGGACCTGACCGGCGTCGAGGCCATGACGAGCCTGACGAGCGTGCGACTTCACAGCGACGTGGCACTGGATCTCAGCCCGCTCGCGGCCCTACCCGCGCTGGGCGGAGCCTCCCTCATCCTGCCCGCCACGGTCGACCTGACCTCCTTGGCCTCGCTGCGCCACTTGTGGGGGCTCTACCTGGTCGTGACTCCCGAGCACGACCTCTCCCCCCTCGCCAGGCTCCGGCTGACCAGCCTGCTGCTCGGCGTCGACGGCACGGCGCTGCCGGCCGTCCCGGCTCTGGACGAGCCGCTGGAACTCTTCTCGGTCAGCGGTTCCGCCCTAACCAGCCTCGACGGGCTCGAGAGCGTTGTCTCCCGGTCCGGCTACTTCACCGTGCCTTCCCTCACCGACTCGTCCGCATTCGCCGACATGGCGATCGGCAGTCTCAGCCTCACCACTGCCCAGTCCGGAATCAGCGACGCCTTGACCCGGACCCGTGGCCTGACCTCCCTCGCGCTGCACCACTCACAGATCACAGACCTCACCCCCTTGGCGGGGGCACCGGCGTTGACCACGCTTCGGCTTACGAGCGCCCGCAACCTGACCGACCTCGGACCGGCAGGTAGCTTGCGAGGGCTCGAGGTCCTGTCCGCACCGGGCTCACAGGTCACGTCGATAGCCGCGCTGGAGGGTGCTGGCAGACTCAGGGAGCTCGACCTCAGCGGCGCCCGGATCAGCGACATCTCCGCGCTGGCCGACCTGCCCGACGGTGCAAGGGTGAACCTCACCGGCAACCGACTCCACGACTTCTCCCCGCTGGCGGGCTGGCACGGCAACCTGAGCGCCCAGGGCCAGGAGGTCGTCCTACCGGCGACGACCGAGGACACCCCCTTCCCGATCCGGCTGTTCGACGAGGCAGGCAAGCCCCTGCAGGGCCTGCCCTTCGACAGCGACTACCGCGACGCCGAACTGCGCTACCTGTCCCCGAGCCCGAACGGGAACCTGTACCTGAGCAACGCCATCGACTCCCCGACCATCACCGTCAACCTCTACCAGGAGGTCAAGGCCGGGCGCGCGTTCGGCAACGTCAGCCGGCCCGTCCTCTCGACCACCCGACCGAAGGTGGGCAAGCGGGTCTCCGTCAGCCTCCCACCGTGGGACCCGCAGCCCACGAGCGTCAGCTACCGCTGGCTGCGCGACGGCCGCGAGATCCCCGGCGTTACCGGCAGCAGCTATGTCCCGACCGCCGCCGACCTCGGCAGCGTGCTCTGGGTGGTCGGACGCGGGCGCCGCGAGGGCTACCACCCCGAGTACACCCGCCCGGTCCTGACCCACTATCCCGTCGCGAAGAGCTCCTTCTCGTCGGTGTCGGCGCCGACCGTCAAGGGCCGCCGCGCCGTCGGCAGCAAGCTGACCGCCGCCATCACCTGGCAACCCGACCCCGCGAAACTCAGCTACCAGTGGTACCGCAACGGCAGGAAGATCAGCGGTGCCACCAAGGCGAGCTACACCCTCAGAGCCTCCGACTACCGGTACCGCTTCACCGTCAAGGTCACCGCCCGCCGTGCCGGCTACCACACCCTCACCAAGACCAGCGCGAGCACCGCACGGGTAGCCAAGGGCACCCTGACCACGGCGAAGGTGTCGATCAGCGGTGACCCGGGCGTGGGCAGCCGGCTGACCGCACACCGCGGCACCTGGGGACCCGGAACAGTCACCTACAGCTACCGCTGGTACCGCGACGGCAAGAGGATCAAGGGCGCCACCGCCAAGACCTACCGCCCCACCAAGGCCGATAGCGGCCACACCCTCACCGTCAAGGTCACCGGCCGCAGGACCGGCTACACCACCCGCACTGTCACGTCACCGTCGGTCGGCATCGCCTGAGCGCAACGGACAACGGGCCCCCACCGTGCGGTGGGAGCCCGTTCTCGCGCAGCTGCTCAGTGCTGGTAGTCGCCGCGGTAGTACTCGTAGCACCAGCCGGTGACAGCCCAGGCCCCGAGGGCGAACCCGAGGATGGTCAGCCACCAGCCGAACACCGGCCCGAGCGCCGCCATCGTCACGATCAGCGCCGTCCAGAACGGCCAGATGCTGGCCGGCGGGAAGAAGCCGAGTTCGCCGGCACCCTCGATGATCTCGGCGTCCTTGCGGTCCTCCAGGCGCGGGTCCATCTTGCGCGACTGGATGAAGAGGTAGACCGACAACATCGCTGTGAAGAAGAAGGTGAGCAGCAGTGCCGCGGTCCCGATCACCTCGTGCGAGGTGAACCAGTAGATCGGCGCCACGATCCCCATGAAGATCGCGAGGTAGACGAAGATCTGGGTCTCCTGCTTCACTGCTCGACCCCCCGCTGCTCGGCGCTGTCATCCGCGGCTTCCACCAGAGCCTCCTGGACGGGGTTCTCCGGCGCCTCGAGGCTGACCCCCGGGTGGTTGAGGTCGAAGGTCGGCGACTCGGACCTGATCCGCGGCAGGCTGGTGAAGTTGAACCGCGGCGGCGGGGAGGAGGTCGACCACTCAAGGCTGCGGCCCCAACCCCACGGATCATCGGTCTTGACCATTGGCGAGTTGCGGGACGTCCAGACGTTCCACAGGAACGGCAGCATCGCGATGCCGAGCAGGAAGGCCCCCACGGTTGACACCTGGTTGAGGAAGGTGAACCCGTCCCCGGGCAGGTAGTCGGCGATCCGGCGGGTCATCCCCTCCACGCCCAGCCAGTGCTGCACCAGGAAGGTGGTGTGGAAGCCGACGAAGGTCAGCCAGAAGTGCAGCTTGCCGACGCGCTCGTTCAGCATCCGTCCGGTCAGCTTGGGCCACCAGAAATAGAACCCGGCGAACATCGCGAACACCACGGTGCCGAACACCACGTAGTGGAAGTGGGCCACCACGAAGTAGGAGTCGGACACCTGGAAGTCCAGCGGCGGGGCGGCCAGGATGATGCCGGTCAGGCCGCCGAACAGGAACGTGGTCAGGAAGCCGAGCGCCCACAGCATGGGCGTGTCGAAACTGATCGAGCCGCCCCACATCGTGCCGATCCAGTTGAAGAACTTCACCCCTGTCGGCACGGCGATCAGGAATGTCATGAACGAGAAGAAGGGCAGGTTCACCGCGCCGGTGACGAACATGTGGTGCGCCCACACCGAGATCGACAGGGCGCCGATCGCCAACGTGGCGGCCACAAGGCCGACGTAGCCGAAGACGGGCTTGCGGCTGAAGACCGGGAGCACCTCGGTGATGATGCCAAAGAACGGCAGCGCGATGATGTACACCTCGGGGTGCCCGAAGAACCAGAACAGGTGCTGCCACAGGATGGCGCCGCCGGTGGCCGGGTCGAGGATGTGGGTGCCCATCGACCGTTGGGCCTCGAGCACCAGCAGGCCCGCCGCCAGCACCGGGAAGCAGATCAGCA
>JAEYUH010000213.1 GCA_023432725.1 Actinomycetes bacterium
TGGGATGGGTGGATGGCTCAGGCATGGGGGTTCGACCTTAGCCGCTGCCTGGCCCGGGATCGGACGGCGGCACGCCGACCTCCCCATCTCCCACCGAACCCTCCCCGGGATGCCGACAACTCCCTCCCGGAGGGAGGGCTCGGCGCGATGGGGAGTTCTCGGCGCAAGGGTGTGGACGGGGACGCGGAACGGCTCAGGTGCCCGGCGTGTCCCGCTCTGGCCCTCGCCGGTCGCTCGCGCTAATCTTGTCCGGCGCGCCGCAGCGCGCTTGGCCGGCTGGAAGGAGGTCGTGTGATGTCCGTCCCCGTCGTTGGGTTGCTCTCGATCACCCTTCCATCCGAGGCCCCCGCAGCCTGACGCTGCCCAGGGGTGCCTCCCCTTCAGGAGCCAACACCCTTGTCACATCCTTCTGCGTCGTTCGACTGGAACGACCTGACCTATCACTCCTATGCCGACGACCTCGCTGACAACCAGCGGTGGTCCACCTGGGACACCACCGAACGGCTGGACCGCGGCCCCGAGCCGTGGCCAGCCTGGCTGGTGACCTCCTCGGCGGCCCTCGACACCGACCTCGGCGTCCTCAAGACGGGCAAGGAGGCCGATGTCTTCCTGCTCGAAAGGGCGGTACCGGACGACCCGGACCAGACCTGCCTGCTCGCCGCAAAGCGGTACCGGTCCACCGACCACCGGCTGTTCCACCGCGACTCCGGCTACACCGAAGGACGCCGGATTCGCAGTTCGGTGGCCACCCGGGCCCTCGCCGACCGCAAGTCGAGCTTCGGCCGACAACTGCAGGCCGGCCTGTGGGTGCGTGCGGAATGGCAGGCGCTGAAGCGGCTGTACGCCGCGGGGGTGCCGGTGCCCTACCCCGTGCAGATCGCCGACACCGAGATCCTGATGGAGTTCATCGCCGACGGCGAGGCCGCGGCGCCCCGGCTCCACCAGCTCCGGCCGACCGCCTCAGAGCTGGTGCTGTTGTTCGACCAGCTCGTGGCCGCGATGCGGACGCTCACCGGACTCGGCTTCGTCCACGGCGACCTGAGCCCGTACAACACGCTCGTCGCCGACGCCAGCGGGCCGGAGCCCCGGCTGGTGATCATCGACGTGCCGCAGCTGGTCGACCTGGCCTCGAATCCGGCCGCCGTCGACTTCCTGCACCGCGACTGCGCCAACATGGCCACCTGGTTCACTGCCCGGGGGCACGCGGTGGACGCCGGCGATCTGCTGGCGGACCTGCTGGGCCACGCGTGGTGACAGTGCGACCGCGAGGCCGATGCCCGCCAGGTCGGCCACCAGGTCGAGCGGGTCCCCGGTGCGCAGCGGCACGAACCAGTGCTGGACCAGTTCGCTGACCACGGCGTGCACCCCGAACCCGGTGAGCACCAGCCGCGCCGAGACGCCGGCGCCGAGGAACAGCCACGCCGGGACGGCGAACAGCACCAGGTGCACAGCCTTGTCCAGGCCAGGCAACTCCACTCCCGGGGTTGCCGAGCCGGGCAGGTACAGCGCTACCAGCTGGACGGCGAGCGCCACCGCCGCCACCACCGGCCACCCGGACCGGATCCGGGCAGCCTTGGCGAGGGCGCCGTCCACCGCTCAGCCCAACCGGGAGAGGATCAGCTCGCGGACCTTCGTGGCGTCCGCCTGGCCGCGCATCTGCTTCATCACGGCGCCGATCAGCGCTCCGGCGGCGGCCACCCGGCCCGCCCTGATGCTGGCGGCGACGTCGGGGTTGGCGTCGATCGCGGCGTCCACCGCTGCGGAAAGGGCGGCGTCGTCGGAGACCACCGCCAGACTCCGACCGGCCACCACGTCGGCGGGCTCGCCCTCGCCGGCGAGCACGCCGTCGATCACCTGGCGGGCCAGCTTGTCGTTGATGGTGCCGTCCTCCACCAGTTGCTGCAGCGCAGCGACCTGGCCTGGCGTGATGCCGACCTCCTCGAGTTCGACGCCGGCCTCGTTGGCCCGCCGCACCAGCTCGGTGGTCCACCACTTGCGGGCTGTCTGGGGGGCCGCGCCCGCGGCGACGGTCGCCTCGACGACGTCGAGCGCGCCGTTGTTCACCACGTCGCGGAACTCCAGGTCGGTGAACCCCCACTCCTGCTGCAGCCGCTTGCGGCGGGTGGCCGGCGGCTCGGGCAGGGTGCCACGGAGCTCCTCGATCCACTCCGCGCCGGGGGCGACGGGAACGAGATCGGGCTCGGGGAAGTACCGGTAGTCCTCGGCCTGTTCCTTGGAGCGGCCCGGCGAGGTGTAGCCGCCGTCCTCGTGCCAGTGCCGGGTCTCCTGGTGGACGCGGCCACCGGCGGCGAGGATCGCGGCCTGCCGGCGGATCTCGTAGATCAGTGCGTTCTCGATCGACCGCAGCGAGTTGACGTTCTTCGTCTCGGTGCGCAGCCCCAGCTCCGTGCTGCCCTTGGGCATCAGCGAGACGTTGGCGTCACAGCGCAGCGAGCCCTGCTCCATCCGGACGTCGGAGACCCCGAGCGCCCGCATCAGTTCGCGCAGCTGCGCCACGTAGGCCCGCGCCACCTGCGGCGCCTTCGCACCCGTCCCCCGGATGGGCTTGGTGACGATCTCGATCAGGGGCACCCCGGCCCGGTTGTAGTCGACGAGGGAGTAGTCGGCGCCGTGGATGCGTCCGGTGCTGCCACCGACGTGCAGCAACTTGCCGGCGTCCTCCTCCATGTGGGCGCGCTCGATCGGGATCTCGAAGACTTCCCCGTCCACCTCGACCTCGACCTGGCCTTCGAAGGCGATCGGCTCGTCGTACTGCGAGGTCTGGAAGTCCTTGGTCATGTCAGGGTAGAAGTAGTTCTTCCTGGCGAACCGCGACCAAGGGGCGATCTGGCAGTTGAGCGCCAGGCCGATCCGGATCGCCGACTCGATGGCCCTGGCGTTGACCGCGGGCAGCGCGCCCGGCAGGCCGAGGCAGACCGGGCAGGTCTGGGTGTTGGGGGCGGCCCCGAACGCGGTCGAGCAGCCGCAGAACATCTTGGACGCAGTGTTGAGTTCGACGTGCACCTCGAGCCCGAGGACGGGATCGAAGGTCGCCATCGCCTCGTCGAAGTCCATCAACCGGTCACTCATGCCAGCACCTCCCTGGCGGCGAGCCGGTCGATCAGCAACCCGCCCCAGCGCCGTCCGAGTTCGGCCTCGAGCGCGGCGCCGACCAGGTAGACCCGGTCGTCGGCCAGCGGTGGCGCCATCACCTGGAACCCGACCGGCAGGTCGTCGTCAGCGCTGA
Source organism: Actinomycetes bacterium (assembly GCA_023432725.1). Lineage (GTDB taxonomy): Bacteria > Actinomycetota > Actinomycetes > Propionibacteriales > Propionibacteriaceae > Propionicimonas. The sequence continues at coordinate 3,248 of JAEYUH010000213.1, forward strand.
GCCCGCAGGGGAAGGACGCGGCGGCGTTCCCGGCAAGGTTGGACGGGATGGTGCACAGGTCGGCCTTGTACATCGCCAGCGGGTCGTCCACCCGCTCCCCGATCGGGAAGGCCGTGGTCGGGGTGGAGGGTGAGACCAGCACGTCGACCTTGGCGAAGGCCGCGTCGAAGTCCCGCTTGATCAGGGTGCGGACCTTCTGGGCCGAGCCGTAGTAGGCGTCGTAGTAGCCGCTGCTGAGGGCGTAGGTGCCCAGGATGACGCGGCGCTTCACCTCGGCGCCGAAGCCGGTGCCCCGGGTGAGGTTCATCACCTCTTCGGCGCTGCGGGTGCCGTCGTCGCCGACCCGCAGGCCGTACCGCATGGCGTCGAAGCGGGCGAGGTTCGAGGAGACCTCGGCCGGCATGATCAGGTAGTAGGTGGCCAGGGCGTGGTCGAAGTGCGGGCAGGAGACCTCGACGATCTCGGCGCCCAGGCCCTCCAGCACCTCCAGCGCCTCGCGGAACCGCTGCTCGACCCCGGGCTGGTAGCCCTCACCGCCGAACTCCTTGACGACACCGATTCGCAGGCCTTTCACGTCGGCCCGGCGGGCGGCGCCCACCACGTCGGGCACCGGCGCGTTGATGGAGGTGGAGTCCCTCGGATCCCAGCCGGCCATCACCTGGTGCAGCAGCGCGGCGTCCAGCACCGTCCGGGCGCACGGGCCGGGGGTGTCCAACGAGGACGCCATCGCCACCACGCCGTACCGCGAGGTGGCGCCGTAGGTGGGTTTGACACCGACGGTGCCGGTGACCGAGGCGGGCTGCCGGATCGACCCGCCGGTGTCGGTGCCGATTGCCAGCGGGGCCTCGAAGGCAGCCACGGCGGCCGAGGAGCCGCCGCCGGAGCCGCCGGGGATCCGGCTCAGATCCCACGGGTTGTGGGTGGTGAAGTAGCCGGAGTTCTCGGTCGACGACCCCATCGCGAACTCGTCGAGGTTGGTCTTGCCGAGGATGACGAGGCCGGCGTCCAGCAGCCGCTCGATGATGGTCGCGTTGTACGGCGGGTACCAGCCCTCGAGGATCCGGGAGCCGACGGTGGTCGGCAGGCCGGTGTAGGTGAAGATGTCCTTCACCGCGATCGGGACGCCGGCCAGCGGGCCCAGGTCCTCGCCGTCGGAGCGTTGGTCGTCCACCCGCGAGGCGGCCTGCAGGGCGCGCTCGTTGTCGAGCGCGAGGAAGGCCTTCACCTCGCCGTCGACGTCGGCGATCCGGTCGAGATGGGCCTGGGTCACTTCGCGGGCCGACACCTCGCCGGCCTCGAGCATGCCGGCCAGTTCGGACGCGGTCAGCGTCACCAGCGGGTTCACGCCTCCTCCCCCAGGATGCGCGGAACGCGGAACCGGTTGTCCTCGGCAGCGGGCGCGCCGGCCAGCACGTCCTCGACCGGCAGCGAGGGGGTGACCTCGTCGGGCCGGAAGACGTTCACCAGGGGCAGTGCGTGCGAGGTCGGCGGGACGTCGGCGCCGGCGACCCCGGCCACCTGGGCCACCGACTCGAGGATCACCTCCAACTGCGGGGCGAGATGCTCGAGTTCCTCGGCGGTAAGGCTGATGCGTGCCAACTCTGCGAGCCGGCCGACATCGGCAGCTGTCAATGCCACTGCGCACTCCTGCGGAAGGGTCGGGTCCGAGGTCCCACTCTACGGGGACGGCAGGGGTCGCTCGACCCGGCCGCGTCCCGGTGTCACCGCGTCGTGACCAATCCGTAACAGATGTCGGCCACACTGTGACGTGTGTTCCTGCTGAGAGTCGCCCTGCCCGATCGCCCCGGTTCGCTCGGGGCCGTCGCCACCGCCATGGGCACAGTCGGCGCGGACATCAACGCCGTCGAGATCGTGGAGAAGTACGAGGGCTACGCGGTGGACGACTTCATGCTCGAGTTGCCCGGCGGTATCCAGCCCGACTCACTGGTGACGGCGTGCACCTCGATCCCCGGGGTCGAGGTGCTGTGGCTGTCGTACTACCCCGAGCGGTGGGGCCTGCAGGCCGACGTGGACGTGTTGAATCACATGACCGAGCATCCGGAGCGGGCCGAGGAGATCCTGACCCTTGAGTCGACCGACGTGTTCCGGGTCAGCTGGGCGGTGCTGATCGACCGTGACACAGGGCGGGTGCTGGCCCGCACCGACCTCGCCCCCGACCTCGACGAGGCGGGGGTGGCCGCGATCGGCCCGCTGGACGAACTGCGCAGCGCCGAACTCGGCGACGGCTGGTTGCCGGGCTGGGGCGACACGCTGGTGGCGGTCTCGCCGTTCCGGTCGAACGCCACGATCGTGCTCGCCAGGCGGGGCGGGCCCGAGTTCCTGAAGTCGGAACTGGCCCGGCTGCGTCACCTCAGCGCGCTGGCGCAATGAGCGCTCAGCGGATCATCGTGTAGATCCAGTACCCGTAGCCGACCACCGCGGCCAGCACGCCGGTCAGGATCAGGATCACCCACCAGCGCATCCGGCGCTTGGCCCGGGTCGCCGGCACCTCGACAGGACCCCACTCGCCCAGCCGCGGCATCACCCGCGGCGGCGCCCCCTCGTTGAGGTTGAGGTTGCTGTTGAGGCCGTCCACTCCCCCAGTCTGCCAGAGCCGGCCGGCGCCTCCGGGGGGACGGACGCGGAGCCGGCGCGCAGGTCAGCCGAGGACCGCCGAGAGCGCCGCGTGCATGACGGCGGGATCGGCCTCGAGCCCCGTCCAGTGCCGGATCCCGATCACACCCTGGTTGACCAGCATGCCGAGCCCGTCCAGGGTCGGGCAGCCGCGCTCGGCCGCGGCCGTCAGGAAGCCGGTGCGTGGCGGGTTCGGCACCACGTCGGCCACCACCGTCCGGTCCGACAGGGTCGCGAAGTCGACCTGGGGCACCGCTGTGTCGGGGAACAGGCCGATCGAGGTGGCGTTGACCAGGACGTCGGCCTCCCCCACCCTGACGGGCACCGTCCACGGCTCGAAGCTGACCTTTGCGGCCGTGACGCCGGCGACGTGGTCGGCGAGCGCGCGTCCCCGCTGCTCACCCCGGTTCACGATCCGGAGTTCCGCGGCTCCGGCAAGAGCCAGCTCGACAGCGATCGCCCGCGCCGCCCCGCCTGCCCCCAGCAGGACCACCCGGGCGCCACGCGGGTCGATGACGCCGGCCAGCGAGGTGAGGAAGCCGAGCCCGTCGGTGTTCTCCCCGATCAGCCGTCCGTCCCTGATCGCCACGCAGTTGACGGCGCCGATCAAGCGGGCGGACTGGGCGATCTCGTCCAGGTGCTCGATCACCGCGACCTTGTGCGGCAGTGAGCAGTTGAACCCGAGCCAGCCCATGGCGCGCGCCCCGCGGACAGCGTCGCCGAGCGCCTCGGGCGGCACCTCGCAGGTGAGGTAGCGGGCGTCAAGCCCAAGCGCACGGTAGGCGGCTTCGACCATCGTGACTGTCGGGTTCTCGGCGGCGGGCTGGGCGAACAGGCCGGTGAGGGGACTGAGGAAGGACGGCGTTGTCACGGACCCCAGTCTGGCATCAGGAGGCGAGGAGTTCGGTGAGTTGCCGCATCACCTGGGCCATGCCACCGGCCGGCAGGTTCACCAGCGGCATCCGGAACACCTGGCCACCCCAGGCAGTCCGGACCGGCAGGACGCCCGGCGGGTACTCCTCGCGGAACAGGGCCACCACCGGCTCCTTGCTCATCGCGACCACGATCTCTGGTTCGCGGGCGGCGAGGCTCTCGCGCAGCAGGGGGCTGCCGTGGTGCAGGTCGGCCATGAAGACGCCGCCGATCGGGCGGCGCACCAGGTCGGTGAACCCCACCCCGGCGGCTAGCGCCACCGGCTCCCAGACGCCGTCCTCGGCCTCCTCGAACAGGCCGGCTCTGGCGAGCCGGCGCAGGTTCACTGCCTGGCCGCCCTGGTAGCGGTGGCCGGCGGCGACGCTCGCCTGGGACTGGCCGAGCCCGACGACCACGGCGCGCGGGGTGCCGTCCGGCCAGACCTCGGCAAGGGACAGCGTCCGCTGGCCGAGCCAGTCGATGTAAGTCTGGTAACCGATCAGACCGCCCATCCGGCCACGCTAGCGCGGGGCCACCTTGATCCCGCGGTGTCCCGCCTTGGGGGCGGAGTTGTCGTCCTCCCTTGACGGACAAGCTCATACACCCAGCGGCTCCTCGCAACCAGGGCGCGGTTGCCCCGGACCGCCGCGGAGCTGAGACTTGACCTGTGGTCATGGAGGAGACGCCCCGCCAGCGGGCCAACGCCGAACGGGTGAAGCGGATGCCGTTCGCCGCCCTGTATCCCGTCTATGTGACGAAGGTCGAGCGCAAGGGACGCACCAGGGCCGAACTCGACGCGGCGATCCGGTGGCTCACCGGGTTCGACGAAGCGGCCCTGGACGGCCACCTCGCCGCCGGGACAACAGTCCAGGACTTCCTCGAAGCCGCCAGCCTGCACCCGAACGCGGTGACGGTCACCGGGGTCGTCTGCGGCGTGCGCATCGCCGACATCACCGACCCGCTCATGCGCCGCGTGCGCATCCTCGACAAGATCGTCGACGAGCTCGCGAAGGGACGGCCGCTGGACAAGGTTCTGCGCACCGAGCCTTGACGCCGGCTGGGCGTGACGACGGCGTGTCCCTACTCCAGGCCGAAGTAGCCGGGGTCGGCGAGGAAGCGGCGGTACAGGGCGACGGTCAGGAGTTCGTCCCAGGTACGGGTCTGATAGCCGGCCTCGTCGAGTTCGATGAGCCGGGCTCCCGGGGTGGCGGCCAGGATCGGTGAATGGGTGGCGATCAGCACCTGGATGCGGTCCTCGCGCAGCTCGGCGAGCTGGTTGGCGAGCGCGAGCTGGGAGAGCAGTGAGAGCCCGGCCTCGGGTTCGTCCATCACCAGAAACCCGCCGCGGCCGGTCATGTGGCCGAGCTTGGTTGCCAGGAGCTCGCTGAACGCCTGCCCGTGGGAGCGCTCGTGGTAGCGGGCGTCGGCACCAGGGTTCTGCTCGAGGAAGGTGAGCAGTCCGTGCATGGTCTCGGCACGCAGGAAGTAGCCCCATCGGGATCCCCCGATGCCGCGGACCAGCCGGATCCGCTCGTGGAGCGGGGACTCGGTGGGGCGCTGCGAAGGCCTGACGTAGGTGCTCCCGCCTTCGGGGCTGAGCCCGTAGGCCATCGCGATCGCCTCGATGATGGTCGACTTCCCGACCCCGTTCTCCCCGACCAGGATGGTGAGCTCTGACAACTCGAGGCCGTCCCTCATCAACTGGGCGACCGGAGCCATCGTGAACGGCCACCCGTCGTTGGCGTCACCGTTCTCGCCGATCACCTCACGGACGGGGAGGGAGCTGAAGGCGGTCACGACCACAGGTTAGGAGGCGCGCCCGACAACGATGGCGGCGGAAAGACCGCCCAGCACACCCGTGGCGGCCAGAAGGAAGGCCTGGAAACCCACCTCGGCCGGGGACAGGTCGCGACGCGCCAGCTGTCCGTCGAAGAAGCCCGACGCGATCGAGACGCCGCAACCCAGGGCCAGCACGCCGGCCGCCGTCCGGCTGGTCGCTCGGCGAGCGGCCCTCCAGAGCACACGGTCTGCACGGCAAGGATCACGCCCAGCCGGCCGGACGGACGCTGCCCCGCCGGCAGCCGCGGCGGGGCAGTCGATCCCGCCGAGGCGCCGATCAGCGGCGCTTGAGCCGCATCGCCTTCACCATGGCGTCGAAGACGTACGTGTTCTCGTAGACGCCGGAGAGCAGCTCGCTGCCGGGGCCCATCGCCGTCACCGGCACGTCCTCAGCGGTGTGGTTGGCGGTGGTCCAGTCGACGACGAACTGCTTGTCGGTGCCCGGGATGCTGAACGGCCCGTCCTCCGAGGTGCGGCCCTCGCCGCTCTCGTTGGGGTAGCTGGGGTTGTCCTGCAGGGCCGGGACGTCCTCGATGGCCAGGCTGCCGGTCTCATGGTCGGCCACCACGATCACCAGGGTGTCCCGGTGCTTCTTGGCATACCGGACGGCGACCGCGACCGCCGAATCGAGGTTCTTGCCCGCCTTGATGACCTGGCCCGCATTCGACTGGTGGGCCATCTCGTCAATGCCCTCCTCCTCGACGAGCAGGAAGAACCCGTCCCGGTCCTTCGCCAGGGTCGAGATCGCCTTGGAGGTCATGTCGGCCAGCGACACCGTCGGGCTGTAGACGTCGCCCTGGCCTTCAGGCCGCTGCTGGAACATCTCCTCGTTGGCGAAGAGTCCCAGGATCTTGCGGGACTTCGCCGCCTTCAGCTCCGCGGTGTTGGTGACGTACTCGTAGCCGAGTGATTGTGCCAACTCCACCAGGTTGCCCTCTGTCCCTCCGCTGCGTTCCGTCGGGTCCTCGGCGGGCTCGTCGGGGAACGCGCCGGGGTTGCCCGCCGGGTACCACTTGTCCTCGCCGCCGCCGAGGATGACCTGCGGCTTGCTGTTCTCGAGGAACTGCCGGGCAATGAGGCTCTGCTGGCTCCGGTCGAGCACGTGGGCTCCGAAGGACGCGGGGGTCGCGTCCGTCACCTGGGCTGTGGTGACCAGCCCCGTTGCCTTGCCGTTGCGGGCAGCCAGCTCGAGGACGGTGGTCACCGACCTGCCGTTCTCGTCGACGCCGATGGCGCCGTTGTAGGTCTTGACCCCGGTGGCCAGCGCCGTGCCACCCGCCGCCGAGTCGGTGACGAAGGCCTCGGGATCGTGGGGGAAGGTCTTCGACCTGCCGGCGACCGGCATCGCGTCCATCGCCAGGGTGCCCTCCGGTCCGACGTTGCCGTACTGGATGAGCAGGCGGTGGGAGGTTCCCATGCCGTCACCCACGAACAGGATGACGTTCCTGGCGGGACGGCCGACCTGGTGGGCCGGCACTCCTGAGGTGACGGCGGCTCCGGTGCCTGCGGCCAGGGCGAGGGTGGTCATCGCGGCGACGGCGACCTTGGGGGTCGCGAACAAGGGCATGACTGTTCGGAACATCGAGTTCCTCCTCGAAGCGAGGGGCGCCCGCGACGACCCGCCGAGCAGCGGCGACCTTCGCCGCCACTCTCACGACACCGGGCCTTCGACGCGCACCGGGGGTGGGTACTCAGCATGGTTTCACCACGTCGGTCGGGAGGCAACAGGTCGAGGACACCAAACTCCTGGACGGCCGGTGCGGTCTGCCGCTGGTCACCCCGGAGGCCCGGCTGATTCGCTGGACTGCTACCAGCAGCAGTACCCGCCGTCGACCAGCAGGTCGACGCCGGTGATGTAGCTGGCGGCCGGGCCCAGCAGGAACAGGACCGGCCCGGCGATCTCGTCCGGTTCGGCGAGCCGCCCCAGCGGCGTCGTGTCGGCGAACTGCGTGACGAGTTCTGACACCTCGGGCCGCCGGTTCATCGGGGTGAGGGTGTAGCCGGGGCTGACGGCGTTCACCCGGATTCCCAGTGGTGCCCACTCCACCGCCAGCGACTTGGTCAGGTGCACCACCGCAGCCTTGCTCGCGTTGTACTGGGCCTGGGTCAGGTTGCGGTTGGCGATGGTCGCCGAGATCGAGGCGATGTTCACAATCGCACCGCGGCCGTGCTGACTCATGGCACGTGCCTCGGCCTGGCAGGAGTAGAAGACGCCGTTGAGATTGGTGTCGAGGACGCCCTGCCATTGCCCGGGGGTCACGTCCAGCGCCGGCGTGCCGGCCCCGATCCCTGCGTTGTTGACCGCGAGGGTGAGCGGCCCCAACTCCTGTTCGACGGCGGCGACAGCAGCCCCCGCCTGCCCCGGATCGGTGACGTCCCACTCGACGGCCACCGCCCGTCCGCCCTCGGCCCGGATCCGCGCCACGGTCTCCTCGGCCCGCGCGCGGGCCCGCGCCCCGCACCCGACCGCGACCCCCGCCCGTCCCAGCGCCACTGCGATGGCCAGCCCGATCCCGCTGGACGCGCCGGTGACCAGCGCCACTTCCCCGTCAAGCCCGAAGTCCACCATTGCCCCATCATGTCGGGTGCCGGGCGGCGCTGTCAGCGCGGGGCGGACCCACCTGAACGTGGATCAGGATCCGACCGGACTTTCGAGGGTGACCCGGTAACTGGGAGGACTCGCCGGAGCGTCGGCGTGACAGGTCAGCTGGACGGCCTCACCCACCGAGACCCGGACGACGGCGTCGACGGGGTTGCCCAGGGCTGACAACCGAACCCGTCGCGTCGGTCCGGGGCCGGAGACCTGGTGGACGACGATGTCATCGACCCCGACGATGCCGGTCTCCAGCCGCACCGCCTGAACGGCAGCCTGCACCGCCCACGACTGGCTCGACCGCCCGCGATGGAAGGAGGGATCGATACGCCCGTCGAGGTACGACTCCACGACGCCGGGGCCGCTGCCCGCCCCGAGCCCGCCGAAGTAGTCCCCTCGGGGCAGGGCGACGAGATTCCCGGCGAAGCGGTCGCCACCCAGGTGGGACGCCTCCCACACCAGGTCCGGCCAGGTCCGGGCGAGCGCCGCAGCGAGGGGGCGGCCACGCTCGGCGCAGCACGGGTCATGCCGACCGTGCGTGCAGACCAGCAGGACGGGCTCCTCGTGGGGCTGCAGGCCTACCCCGTCCCCTTCCCGGACGCCGGACAGGTCGAGGTCGGTCACCTCCGCCAGGTCGTTCAGGTCGGCCCGCTGCACCCAGCCGTGCCTGGTGTTGGCCACGAAGACGCGGGCGGTGCCCGGAGCCGCTCGGCCGGGCCGCCGGATCAGCAGCGGACGCACCCCCAGACCGCGCTGCCACTCGACCAGCGCCGCGCGTACCGCCTCGGGCAGCCGTCGGCTGTGCAGGATCTGCGGACCCCACGGCCCGCGCGCCTCGATGAGCAGGAAGGCCTGCACGGTGGACGCTGTCGCCCACAGCGGCTCTCCCCTCGCCCGGCTGGCGGTGGAGCAGCGCCCGGTCACCGCACTACTTCCAGCAGCCCTTCGCGCACCAGCCGACGACACAGGACGAGCGCCCCCGCCCGGTCGATCCCGGGCAGGTCGCGGGGGCGCAACCGCTCGGCGTCCAGCACGAACCGGAGGGCGGCCTGCGCACCGCCGGGCAGGATCAGCCTGCGGTCGCCGAGCAGCAGCTCCAGGGAGCCGTTCTGCTGCCGGAGCGTGCCCTGGCTGCCGACGCGGCGGCGCAGCTGCGTGTCCTCTTCGAGGGCGCGCAGGTCGAGCAGGTCGAGCAACCCCCCGGCGAGGAGCGGTTGCCGCGCGGTGCTGAAGGCGGCCTCCAGCCTGTCCACCTCGGCGCGGGAGTCCCAGCCGGACAGCTGGGCCGCCAGGTCGCCGAGTCGGCCGGCCAGGGCGGCGGCGAGATCGTCCGGGTCGGCGAACCGTGGCGCCGGGAGGCGCTCCTGCTGGGCCGGGTCGGTGTCGATGGCGCGGGTCACGACCTCCTTGATCACGTCGGCCCACACGACCTGGTTGATGCCGACGGTGACGTGGAGCGAGGCGGCACCCGCTCCCGTGCGCGCCATGTGCGGGGTGCCGGTCGGCAGGTACATGGAGGTACCCGGCCGCATCAGCACCTGATGGGCGCCTTCGGCGTCGCGCACCTCCCACTCCTTCGTGCCGTAGGTCTGGAAGGTGAACACATCGTGGGAGTCGGAGTGCAGCGCGAAGCCCTGCGAGCCGGGCGGGGTGAGGTACGCGTTGGCCTGGCAGGGGTGCCCCAACGCGTGTTCGAGTCCGCGGACGAGTTGCCGCAACGGCTCCCAGTAGCGCTGCAGTCCCTGGAAGATGATCGTGGCGCCGCCGTCGAAGAGGGCGAGCAGCTTCCTGGCATCCACCAGGCCGGTCATCGGCTCGCCGGCGATGGTGGCCCGGCGGGTGTAGCGGCCGGGTTCGACCACGGCGCCGTCCTGGGCGAGCCGCACCTGCGGGGTGCGCAGGGCCGAGGTGGTCACAAGGGCGTCGGCGTGGTCGATACCGAAGATCTCCGCGAGCGCATCGGGATCCACCTCGTGGATCAGGATCCGGCGGCCCCAGACGTCGCGCAGGAAGCCGCCGGCGTCACCGCTGAGCAGTCCGAGCGGTTCCATTCCTCAGGCGTCGACTCCGTCGGCGTCGCCGCCGTCGGTGCCGTCCGCGTCGCCACCGTCGGTGCCGTCCGCGTCGCCACCGTCGGTGCCGTCCGCGTCACCGCCGTCGGTGCCGTCGGCGTCGTGGCTGGGCTTCCCGACCGTGACGGACGCAGTGTCGGTCGCCATGTCGTCGTCGGTGAGGGTGAAGTCCTCGACCGGCTGTTCGTTGGGGTCAGTGGTCATGGGGGTCTCCTGTCCTGGCAAGCGTGGGTCGAACCTACGTCGCCTCACCGCCTGCGCCAAGGCCGTAGAACTGCCGCGGTTTGGTCGACGGTCGCCCCGGAATCGGGTGGGCGCGGGTAGGTGACAATGGGTCATGAGCAACACCGAGGTTCGCTCCCCCGTTCTCGACTGCGCCGCGCCGGCCGAGCACGACCCGGAGCACGTCCAGCGCGTCGAGCCCAAGGACGTGCCGCTGGGTGGCGAGGACGCCCTGAAGGTGCGCCGCACCCTGCCCTCGCTGCGCCGCTCCTTCGTCGGTGCCTGGTGCTTCGTCGACCACTACGGCCCCGAACGGGGGGTGTGCATGGACGTGCCGCCGCACCCCCACACCAGCCTGCAGACCGTCAGTTGGCTGTTCGACGGCGAGATCGAGCATCGCGACTCCTCCGGCGTGCACTCGATGGTGCTGCCGGGAGAGGTGAACCTGATGACGTCCGGGTACGGCATCGCCCACTCCGAGGTGTCCACGCCGGAGCGCGACCTGCTGCACGGAGTCCAGCTGTGGGTGGTACTCCCCTCCGCGAGCAAGGACGCGGTTCGCGACTTCCAGCACCACGTCCCCGACGTCGTCGAGCAGGACGGGGTCAGGGCCCGGCTCCTGGTCGGCAGTCTCGCCGGGGTCACCTCGCCGGTGCACACCGAGACCCCGCTGCTCGGCGCCGAAGTGGTGCTCGCACCCGGCACGACCTGGGAGTTCGCGGTCGACCCCGGGTTCGAGCACGGAGTGCTGGTGGATACCGGCCACGTCGACTTCGACGGCGTGCGGCTGGACCGCAGCGTGCTGGGCGTCCGGGACGCCGGTCTGGACGCCATCCGGCTCACCAACCCGACCGACAGCCCCGCCCGGATCATGCTGCTCGGTGGCGAGCCCTTCGACGAGGGCGTGGTGATGTGGTGGAACTTCATCGGCCGCGACCACGACGACATCGTCCGGCTGCGGGAGGAGTGGAACTCCGCCCCCGAGGACCGGTTCGGACGGGTGGCCGGCTACCGCGGCGCCACGCCACGGCTGGAAGCGCCGCCGCTGCCAACCGACCTGCGGCTGAAGCGTCGCTTCCGGCGCGGCAGGGAGTCCTGAGACCGGGGTGGGTCAGCGACGCTCTGCCGCCAACTCCGGGGCGGTGGCCGGCGCCGGGCGCGGCGGCCGGGTACTGCGGAACTCGGCGTACACCACTGACCCCACGATCAACGCGCAGGCGGCGATCTGCAGCGGCGCCATTGTCTCCCCCAACGCGAGCCAGCCGGTGAGCATGGCGACGGCCGGCACCAGGTTGATGGTCAGCGCCGCCCGGGTGGCCGGCACCAGCCGCAGCCCGGAGTTGTAGAGGGCGAAGCCGCCCAGGCCGCAGCCCACCCCGAGGTAGGCCACCGCCGCCCAGGCCGGCAGCGTTACCGTCGCCAGGTCGACCGGCGCCGAGGCGAGCGCCAGCGGCGCGAAGAACACCGCACCGACCGCCATCTGCAGCCCGGTGATCAACAGCGGGTCGTAGCGCGAACTCAACCGCTTGATGGTGAGCGTCGCACCGGCAGCAGCGAACATCGCACCGAGTTCGAGCAGGTTGCCCAGCACGGGGTTGGGGGCACTGGCCTGGCTGGTCCCGCCCAGCGACAGCGCCGCCACGCCCGCCATGGAGACCAGGATCGCGACGATGGTGCGCGTCGTCGGCCGCTCCCGCAGCACTGCCCACGCGCTGATCGCGACGATCAACGGCATCACAGCCGCCACCACCCCGGCCTGGCTCGAGGTGGTGTACTGGATGGCGAAGCCCTCGAGGGCGTAGTACAGGCACGGAATGAACAGCGCCGCCAGCGCAAGGAGCTTCCAGTCGCCGGCCCGGTACGCGGGCCGCTTCACCAGCGGCAGCAGCGGCAGGAACGCCACCAGCGCCACGACCATGCGGAACCAGACCACGTACATCGGCGGAAGAGCCGCGTACGCGCTCTTGGTGACGGCGAAGCTCGTCCCCCACAGCAGCACCGCGCCCACCAGGTAGGCCAGCGGCCGCACGCCCACGTCGTCACTCTCCCTCCGGCACCGCCCGGCGCCGACGTTCAGGGTACGACTCCGCAGCGACATCAACCGACCCCGGCCATTCCACGTCCCCCTGCGTCGCGCGTGAGCTGTCGGCCAGCGGGTAAGGGGTGCTCGATGACCGCCCGCGAGAAGGGACCACCATGAAGACAGCCCGCGACCTGATGACCTCACCGGCCGAGTGCCTGGCGCCCGACGACTCGCTGGTGGAGGCGGCGCGAATGCTCAGCCGGCACGACGTCGGCTCGATGCCCGTCGTGGACGACGAGACGCTGGTCGGCGTGTTGACCGACCGCGACATCGTCGTGCGGGGCGTGGCGGAGGGTCTCTACCCCGCCGACACCCGGGTCTCGGCGGTGATGTCTGCCAGCGTGGTCACCGTCGAAGCCGACTCCGACGCCCTGGCGGTCGCCGGGGTGCTCGCGGCCAACCAGATCCGCAGGGTGCCCGTGCTCGAGGGCGACCGGGTGGTGGGTGTGGTCTCGCAGGCCGACGTCGCCCTGGAGCTGGACAATGCCACCGCCGGCGAAGTCGTGGAGGACATCTCCCGGAAGTAGCCCTCGGGTGACTACTCGGCCCTGGCCACCGCCCTGGCCGCGTCCGGCCCCTGTTCGAGCAGGAGCTCGAAGCCCGCGGCGTCCAGGATCGGACGCCCGAGTTCGACAGCCTTGGTGTACTTCGAGCCCGCGTTCTCGCCCACCACGACGAAGTCGGTCTTTGCCGAGACCGAACCCGCCGCCTTGCCGCCGCGGGTGGTGACCGCGGCGGTCGCGCCCTCCCTGGTGTAGCCGGGCAGTGACCCGGTCACCACGACGGTCAACCCGGCGAGGGTCTGCGGCAGGCTCTGTTCAGCGGCGGCCGGCTCGTCGGCCATCACAGCGCCCGCGGCCAGCCACTTGTCGACGATCGCGGCGTGCCAGTCGACGCTGAACCACTCCACGATGGACGCCGCCAGGGTCGGGCCGACGCCCGGCACGGCCGCCAGCTCGTCGTAGCTCGCCTCCCGGAGCGCGTGGATCGACGGGAACGCGGCAGCGATGTCAGGTGCTATCCCCTTGCCGACGTGGCGGATCGACAGCGCGACGAGGAAGCGTGCGAACGGCCGGGTCTTGGCCGCCTCGAGGTTCTCCAGCAGCTTGCGGCCGTTGGCGCTCAGCGACCCGGCCCTGGTGGTGAAGAAGTCGGAGCGCAGCAGGTCGGCCTCGGTGAGCGAGAACAGGTCGCCCTCGTCGGTGAGCAGCCCGGCCCCGAGCAGCGCGTCGGCCGCCTGCCAGCCGAGGGTCTCGATGTCGAGGCCCGCCCGTCCGGCGAGGTGGAACAGCCGCTCCCGAAGCTGGGAGGGGCAGGAACGCTGGTTCGGGCAGCGGATGTCGGCGTCGGATTCCTTCTCGGGGCGCAGTTCGGTGCCACAGGCCGGGCAGTGGGTGGGCATCACGAAGGCCCGCTCGGTGCCGTCGCGGAGTTCGACCACGGGGCCGAGGATCTCGGGGATGACGTCACCGGCCTTGCGCAGGATCACCGTGTCTCCGATCAGCACCCCCTTGCGCACCACCTCGAAGGCGTTGTGCAGAGTGGCCGCCTCGACCGTCGAGCCGGCGACGAAGACCGGCTCCATCCGGGCGTACGGGGTCACCCGGCCGGTGCGTCCGACGTTGACCAGAATGTCGAGCAGCCGGGTCGTCACTTCCTCGGGCGGGTACTTGAAGGCGATCGCCCAGCGCGGGGCCCGCGAGGTGTGGCCGAGGCGGTTCTGCAGCGACCTGTCGTCGACCTTCACCACCACCCCGTCGATCTCGTGCTCGAGGGAGTGCCGCCGGTCGGCGAAGCCGTCGATATAGGCCCAGGCCTCGTCCACGCCGTCGACCACCCGGGCGTGCGGGCTGACCGGCAAGCCCCACCCGGCCAGCAGCTCGTAGCCCTCCGACTGGCGGCCGATCGACACCCCGCCGGTCACCTCGCCCAGGCCGTGGCACAGGAAGGCGAGGTTCCGGCTCGCGGTCACCCGGGGATCCTTCTGGCGCAGCGAGCCCGCGGCGGAGTTGCGCGGGTTGGCGAACGGCGACTTGCCGGCGGCGACCAGCCCGGCGTTCAGCTTGTCGAACTCCTCGGGGCGCATGAAGACCTCGCCACGCACCTCCACGATCTCGGGGACGTCCCCCGTGAGCCGCTCGGGGATGGACGCGATGGTGCGGACGTTGACGGTGACGTCCTCACCGACCCGCCCGTCGCCGCGGGTGGCGGCCGAGGCGAGCCGGCCGCGCTCGTAGACCAGGTCGAGGGCGAGGCCGTCGATCTTCACCTCGCACAGCAGGCCGCCCAGCGGCCCTCCGGCCAGGCCGGCCGCCCGCTCGGCCCAGCGGTAGAACTCGTCCTTGGAGAAGGCATTGTCCAGGCTCATCAGCGGCATCCGGTGCACCACGGGGGCGAAGCTGGCCGAGGCGCGGCCGCCGACCCGCTGGGTGGGCGACTCGGGGGTGACCAGCTCGGGGTGCTCGGCCTCGATGGCCGCCAGCTCGCGCATCAGCGCGTCGAACTCGCCATCGCTGATCGTCGGGGCGTCCTCGTCGTGGTAGCGGCGACGATGCTCGATGATCTCGGCGCTCAGTTCGGTGTGCCGGCGGAAGGCGTCCTCGATGGTCACTGGTGCAATCTATCGCCGCGCACCGACAGGGGGATCGCCCTCAGGCCGCGTAGACCGGGTCGAGGGCGGCCGCGATCGCGAGGTGGGTCGGAGCCCGCTCGTCACCGAGCCGCCGCAGCGTCCTGCCGAACAGGTGGTGCAGGTAGGCGTCGTCGGGGTGGGAGGCCAGCAGGCGTTCCAGCTTGTCCCTGGCCGGGACGAGGCTCGCGGTCGCCACCAGCGCACGCGCCGAGAGCAGTTCGAGGTTGCGCTCGCCGTCGAACTCCGGGCGCAGCGGTGCGAGCACGTACAGGCAGCCGTGCGGGTCGCGGCGGTCCAGCAGGGCCTCGGCGAGCCGGAACCGGCGCACCTCGTCCGGCAGATCGCGGTCCGGCTCACCGGCCGCGGCGAGGTGGCTGAGGATGGAGTCCACCGATTGCGCGCCGGCCAGCGCCCGTCCGTCGACCACGAGGGTCGGCGACGGGCTGACATCGGCGGCCCGTCCGGCCCAGAGCGCCTCCCGGGTCAGCCGTTCGGCAGGGTCCAGCGGGTCGAAGCCCGGCTCGAGGTACGCGGGAGCGTGCCGTGCCCCCTCGATCCGGGCCGGCGGCCGCAGCCCGAACCGGTCGGCGGTGTCGCGCAGGAACTCCAGCTCGTTGATGTCCCGGCCTGCGAAGTGGGCGGCCATCAGGTGGTCGACGACCTGCCACTGCAGGTCGGAGCTGCGCTGCCCGGCAGCCTGGACCAGCCGGTGCGCGGCCCAGGTGGAGACCCGCCAGGCCGGCACGGGGGTGGGCAGGCCGTCGGCGGTGGCGAGTTGACCCACCCGCTGCTTCATCAGGTCGAGGGAGAAGCCGGGCACGGACTGCAGCTGGGCCGCCTCGGCCTCGGGAGCGTCGGCGAGGGAGGTCGAGGTCGCCGGGGCGGTGGGGTCGAGCAGGATCGGGCGCCACACCACTGTCGGCGCCTGGTCGCCGAGGGACGCGAGGGCGGCGGCCAGCCGCTGCTTGCCGACCCAGGCCCACGGGCACACCAGATCGAAGTACACCTCAACAGCCATCGGGCCAATCTAGCGCGGCCGGCCAAGCTCCTCCCCGACCTGGGGGGCAGCCCTGCCGAGCACCTCGAAGGCCCGGGTGGCCGCGGCGGGGCTGTGGCCGGCCAGGCCGCAGGCAGGGGTCAGCACCAGCCGCTGCCCGAACCCGTCCCCGGGCTGCAGCCGTTCGACCACCCGCAGCGCGCGTGTCCTCACCTCGTCCACGCCGGCGATCGCCGCAGGGTCGGACGTGGGCAGACAGCCGAGCCACAGTCCGGCACCGGCGTCCACCGCTGCGGCGAGCGCGTCCAGGTCGGCCGTGGTGAGGGTGTCCTGGTCGAGGCTGAGCGCCCCGAAGCCTGCCCCGTCCCGCCCCTGCCCGATCATCGGCGCGATCGGCAGGCCGGCGGCGCAGCAGTGCAGCACCGTCGCCACGTCGAGCCCACGTCGGGCCGGCTCGCCGGACAGCATGGCCAGCGAAGCGGCGAGTTCGGGCAGGTCGATCGCCCGGTGGCGGAAGAACCCGCCCGGGGTCGGGACGGCGCCGGCCGCCACCGCGGGCAGGGACGGCTCGTCGACCTGGAGCACCAGGTCGAGGTCCGGCAATCGCCGGTTCAGGTCGGACAGCACCTCACCGATCCCCTCGGCCAGAGCGCCGGCCAGGTCGCGACGGGCACCGGGGTCGGCGAGCACCCGTCCGGTGTGGGCCACGCCGGTCGTCGCCGCCAGCGTCCACGGCCCTGCCACCTGCAGCTTGAACCGGCCCGTGTAACCCTGGGCGTGCTCCTCGAGCACCTCGAGGTCGTCGCGCCAGGTCTGCCGCGCCCGCCGCTGGTCGATGCCGGGGCTGCCCAGCACCCACTCCCCCGCCACCAGGTCAGCGCCGAGCGCCAGCAGCCCCAGGCCGCGCCCCAGCAGGCCCGCCCACGGCCCACGGGCCGGCAGTTCCGGCAGGTAGGGCAGGTCCGGCACCTTGTCGAAGGTCATCCGCACCGCGGCCGGGTAGTCGGTGCCCGGCAACGACCCGACGCCGGTGAAGCCGACCATCAGGCCGCCGTCGCGGAGATCGTCGCGCTGCCGACCACCCGTTCGCCGTCGTAGTAGACGACGGCCTGGCCGGGCGCGATCCCGTGCGCCGGGGCGTCCAGCTCGACCCGGACGCCGTCCGCGCCCGCCGAGATCGTCGCCGGCATCGGCTCGGAGTGCGCGCGCCACTGGGCGAGCCCACGCCAGCTGCCCGCCACCGGCTGCTCGGTCCAGGTCGGACGGATGCCGCTCAGCGAGCGCACCGCGAGGGCCTCGTGGGGCCCCACGGTGACGGTGTTGCTCGCGATGGAGATCCCCAGCACGTACCGCGGCCTGCCGTCCGCGGCCGGTACCGACAGCCGGAGCCCGTGGCGCTGACCGACGGTGAAACGGTGGGCCCCGGTGTGGGCACCCACCACCTCTCCGCGCTGGTCGACGATGTCTCCCGTCGCTGCGCCGAGCCGGCCGGTGAGGAAGCCCGCGGTGTCACCCGAGGGGATGAAGCAGATGTCGTGGGAGTCGGGCTTGCGGGCCACGAACAGGCCTCGCTGCGCCGCTTCGTCGCGCACCGCGGCCTTGTCGGCGTCCGCACCGAGAGGGAAGAGCGAGTGACGCAGCTGCTCCTGATTGAGCACCCCGAGGACGTAGGACTGGTCCTTGCGCTGCTCGTGCGACCGCAGCAGCTGGACGGCATCGCCGACCCGCAGGGTGCGCGCGTAGTGGCCGGTGGCGACGGCGTCGAAGCCGAGCGCGAGGCCACGGTCGAGCACGGCGGCGAACTTGATCTTCTCGTTGCAGCGCAGGCAGGGGTTCGGGGTGCGTCCTGCCGCGTACTCGGCGACGAAGTCCTGCACGACGTCGGAGTCGAACCGGTCGGACAGGTCCCACACGTAGAAGGGGATACCCAGCACGTCGGCGGCCCGGCGGGCGTCGTGGGAGTCCTCGAGCGAGCAGCACCCCCGCGCCCCGCTGCGGTAGGTCTGGGGGTTCCTCGACAGCGCCAGGTGGACCCCTGTCACGTCGTGGCCCTCGTCGACGAGGCGCGCAGCGGCCACGGCGGAGTCCACCCCGCCGGACATCGCAG
>JAEYUH010000231.1 GCA_023432725.1 Actinomycetes bacterium
GCCCGCACCGTGGCCGCCGCCCAGTCGTCCCAGGCCTGCAGGTGGAGGTCGGTGCCGCACAGTCCCGCCCGCAGCACCCTCACCTTCACCTGGCTCGGTCCGCAATCCGGCTCGGGCCGATCCACCAGTTCCAGACCGGGACCTGCCGCCAGCTTGGCCAGCGCCCTCATCGACACCTCCGTTTCGCCACCCCATCATCGCCCAGGCGCGCCGGGAGAGGAAAAACGACGAAGGGCCCCGGCGGTGCCGGGGCCCAACGGGTAGTCACGTCACCGCGGCGGCGTGATGTTCCAGTCGAAGTTGCCGGCGTTGGGGTCGCGGGAGTTGTCGACGACCACCGTCTTCAGCAGCTTGTCCGCGATCGTCTGGC
The DNA here is from genome assembly GCA_023432725.1 of Actinomycetes bacterium. Classification (GTDB taxonomy): domain Bacteria; phylum Actinomycetota; class Actinomycetes; order Propionibacteriales; family Propionibacteriaceae; genus Propionicimonas. The sequence goes on from JAEYUH010000231.1 coordinate 371, forward strand.
GCTTGGAGTCCCACAGCGGGAACAGCCAGCCGATGTAGCAGATGATCGAGTCGATGATGTGCGCGAACTGGCGGATGATGCCGTTGCTCACGCCGATCGGCTGCCCGGTCTCCTCGCTGATCAGCTTGGTCTTGGCGATGCTGCGGCCGAAGGTGACACCGGTGGTGCCGCTCTTGTAACCGAGGAAGACCCACCACCCGATCCCGAGCAGGGTGGACAGGACGTTCCCGATGCCCGAGCCCGCGATGTTGCCGATGATGCCGGTGACCAGGCCGATGGCGAGGGCCGGGGCGACGTAGTCGATCAGGCCGCCGAGGGCACGCTTGGGCCAGTCGACGAGGGCGGCGCCCCCGACGGTCGGAACCGTGGCCGGCACAGGGGTCGGCTGGTACGGCGGCGGGGCCGGCGGGTAGCCGCCCGGCTGGCCGTAGGGGTCGGTCGGCTGCCCGTAACCGGCGACCGGAGGCTGGCCGTAGCCGCCGGCCGGCGGCTGGCCGTAGGGATCGGACGGCGGCTGGCCGTAGGGGCCGCCGGCCTGCGGGTAGGGAGTCTGGTAGCCCGCCGCAGGAGACTGGCCGTACGGGTCGGCGGGGGACGGCGAGTAGCCACCGGTGGGCGGCAGGTTGAGATCCGGGGCGGGGGGGTTGTAGCCGCCCGCTGAGGCCCCCGGGTCGGGGCTGAACGGTGCGGCCGAGGACTGATCCGCAGCAGGGTCGGGGTCGACGGGACGCTCCGGCGGGACGGCGTTGCCGCCGTCCTCGTTCCTGGGCGGCCAGTTCTGGTCAGACATCAGGATTGTCTCCCTCCGGTGTTAGTAATCGGAATCCTAGACACACGTGCGGTCAAACGGCAGGGGTCCCGCGGCCGACCCGGCAGGCGATAATGGCCGGGTGTCGTCCACAGCACCCGGCCGGGTGGGCTTCTCCGCTGCCGGCGCGCTCCGCTCCGCGGCCTGGTTCGCGGGCGTGGGTGGTGCGCTTGGTGCCGTGCATGCCCTGACCGGGTGGGGATTGCCCTGCCCGTGGCGAGCGCTCACCGGCACGCTGTGCCCGCTCTGCGGTGGCACCACGATGGCGTCCCGGCTGCTGGTCGGCGACCTCGGCGGCGCGTGGGCGGCCAACCCGTTCGTGCTGGTGTTGCTGGGGCTGGCGGGCGTGGCGGTGGTGGCGTGGACCGTGGAGGCGCTCGGCGGGCCGGCCGTCCGTCCTCCGGCACGGGTGCGCTCGGGGCGCCTGTGGTGGGGGCTGCTCGCCGGTGCGGCCGCCGCGTTCACGGTGTGGCGCAACCTGGCCTGAGCGCGGCAGGAGGCTCGGGGCCCCTCCGCCCAAGCCTCCGCCGGCCCGCACACCCCCCACCTGCGAGCGTGCCGCCACGATCCCAGCGCAAGGAGTGGACAGCAATCGCCGGATTTGCACCTGACAAGCCCAACCCGGGGTACCTTGTCATGTGACGGGTCCCCCCACCCCGAGGAGGAAGGTATGGCTATCGAAGGCGCGTTCGGCCATGCCAGCCGTAGCCTCCAGCTGCTGCTGGAGGCCTACGCCGGCGCGCGACTCCCTGACTGGTCGGTCTTCGCCGGCACGCTGCGCCTGGTTCGTCTCCCGGTCGGCGAGGTGCTCTTCCGGGCCGGCGAGGCGCACCCGTACCTGTACCTGGTGCATTCAGGGTTGACCAGGGCGCAGGCCACGACCGCCAGCGGCCACACCTCGACCGTGTTCTTCTCCGAGGAGGGTGACATCCTGGCCAGCATGACCTCGCTCTCCCCGCGCTCGGTTCGGCGGGTGTACGAGCGGGGCCTTCACCCCCGGCTCGAAGACCTCGAGGTAGCGGTGGCGGGCAGGTCACTGCACACCATCAGCGCCGTGGAGCCCACCACCCTGATGCGCGGCGACTACCGGATGGTCGAGCGGCTGGCGCAGGAGCACCACTCGTGGGCGACCATGGTCGCCGCGATCTCCACCGTCTACGCGATGACGCAGCAGGCGGACGCGATCTGGTCCCGCGACACCCCGGAGGACCGCTACCGCAGCCTGCTCAAGGACCGGCCGAACCTGATCTCCCGACTCACCCAGCGCGACCTGGCGTCCCTGCTGAACGTCACCGAGACGACGATGTCGCGGATCGCCAAGCGGGTGCGCGGCCTCCCCGAGGACGACCTCGCCGCGGACTTCTTCGAGCCGCGCGACACAATGGCACGGTGACACAGACCGGAACTGAGAGCCTCTACGACAGGGTCGGAGGCCACGACACCTTCGTCAGGCTGGTGGACGCGTTCTATGCCGGGGTCGCCGACGACCCGCAGTTGCGTGCGCTGTACCCCGAGGAGGACCTCACCGCGGCGAACCTGCGGCTGCGCATGTTCCTCGAGCAGTACTGGGGCGGCCCGCACACCTACTCCGAGCAGCGTGGCCACCCGCGGTTGAGGATCCGGCACGCCCCCTACGCCGTCACACCGACCCAGGCCGAGCGGTGGCTGCGGCACATGAACGCGGCCCTGGAGTCGCTCGACCTTCCCGCCGCAGAGCTGGCGGAGTTCCGTGACTACGTCACCCGCGCGGCGTCCTTCATGGTCAACGCCTTCGAGTAACCCCGCGGGGTCAGGACGCGGTAGTCGGCTCGGCCTGGCCGCCGGCGGTCGGGGGCGGCGTTGCGCCGTCGGGCTGCTGGGGCTCCCCGGTCGGCCCGGTGGTCGGCTCGCCGGTCGCCGGTTCGGAGGGCTCCGCTGTCGGCTCGGGCGCTACGGTCTGCGACGGTGTCGGCGTCGGGGTGGGGCTCGGCGTCGGAGTGGGCGTGGGGGTCGCGCTGGGCTCGGGGGTCGGCTCGGGGGCCGGCGGCTGGCGGTCCGGTCGGGTCACCTGCCCGACGGTGGTTCCCGAGCCGCCGTCGAGCGAGCGGCCGAGAGCAAGCTCCAGGCCGGTGATCGCCACGAAGGCCAGCGCGAAGATCGCCACCGCGCCGACCAGCACCCTGCGGCCGACGGCCCGCCAGGTCCTGGCACGATCGCCGGGGTCGCGGACCGGGCCCCGGGGAACCGGACCCATCGTGCCCGGGTCGTGGTGGTCGACGACCAGGTCGATGCCGTCGCCGGGATCCACCCCCGCGGACGGGTCTGCGCCCCGCACCCGCTCCCAACCGCGCTTCATCACGGTTCCCACCCGCCGGCTGGTGCGGTCGAGGCCAGCGGTGTAGAGAGTCCCCGCCACCGCGCCCACGATGCTGGCCAGGGAGGCACCGATGATCGTGCCGGCGGTGCCGAGGGTGGAGCCGAGGTAGGCGGCGGTGGCTGCGGCCAGCGCGCTGCCGACCAGCTGGGGGAGCGAGAACTGGACCTTCACGGGTTCCCGGGTCTCGGGTTCGCCCTCACCTGGCGGTCTCGTCGTCTGTTCCATGCTGCTCCGGGAGTCGAGGCTAGCCGACCGGCCCAAACCCGCCGTCAGGGCAGGACGCCGACCTGCTCGGCGATCAGCCGCGCGATCTGGCGCGCGGCGTCCGGTCGGGCCAGCCGGCTGCTGGCCTCGGCGACGGTCGCGCGCGCCTGCGGGTCGGCCACCCAGTGGCGCAGCACCGCGCGGGCGTCCGCGGCGCGCGGCGCCCACACCCCGGCACCGCCTTCCACCACGTAGTCGACGTTGCCGTCCTCCTGACCCGGCAGGCGCGAGTAGAGCACGATCGGCAGCCCGCAGATGAACGCCTCGCTGACGCTGCCGGGCCCGGCCTTGGTCACCATGATGTCGGACGCGCGCATGAACTCCGCCATCTCACGGGTGAACCCGTAGATGTGGGCCGGCAGCTTCCAGTCCACCGCCAGCAGGTCCTCGCGCAGCGACTCGTTGCGGCCACAGATCACCACGAGGGTGGCCTTCAGGTCCGACTCGTTCAGTGCCTTCGCGATCCGCTTCACGCCGCCGAGACCGTCACCGCCGCCCACCACCAGGATCACCGGCAGGTCGGTGGCCCAGCCCTTCTCACGGCGCCAGGCGTCCCGGTCGGGCAGCGGGCTGCGGAAGCGCTCGCTGACCGGGAGCCCGACCACCCGCAGGTTGCCGGCGGGGATGCCGTACCTGATCCCGAGTTCCTTCGCCTGCTGGGTGGGCACCACCACGAGGTCGGCGCGGCGGTCGTACCAGAAGGCGTGGGTGGAGACCATGTCGGTGACCACCGTGATGAACGGCCGGGGAGCCTTGCGCATGGCGCGGGCGAGGTGGTTGTTGACCAGCGGGTGCACCGAGACGATCAGGTCGGCCGGGTTCTCCTTGACGAGCCGCTTGGCGGCCTTGCGCAGGTACGGGTAGCTCAGGCTGGTGAGCGCGTCGGTCCGGGTGCGGCTGTTCGACACCTTCCACGACAGGCCCCAGGCCTGCGGCACCCGCGACATCGGGGGATAGATCTCGGGGGCCTTGTTCAGCGGCGCCGGGTAGTAGTCGCGGAAGAAGTCGACCATCTTCGGCTCGAACTGGCCGGGGAACTCCAGGTCCAGCGCCTCGATCAGCGCCTCGGTGGCGGAGCGGTGGCCGCCGCCGGTGTCCGAGAAGAGAAAGAGGATGCGCTTGCGGCCCGGTGTCGCCAGGTCAGTCATCAGCCCTCCGTCAGCCAAGCCGTGCACCAGGTGGTTTCGTCCACAGCATTGCACGATCCGCTCCCGCGCCACACCCGGGCGGCGCGGGCTCGGATCAGGCCTTGATGCCGATCTTCGTCTTCACCTGCGGCAACTCGACGAAGGTCTTGCCCGGCGCCATCCGCAGCGGGGTGCCGTCGTCAAGGGTGAAGACGAAGAGCGAGTCGACGTCCTTCTCCTTGCTCCAGGTGCCCTTCACGTACTGGCCGCCGTGGAAGTAGTAGAAGGTGCCCTTCTTGCCGGTGACGTCGTGGAACGGCTCGTGGTGGTCGAAGTGCTGCTTGGCCTGGATCACCAGGACGTTGTCGGTGGAGACCCGGGTGCCGTCCTTCAGCACGTGCTTGCCCCACGGCATCGAGCGCAGGTACTTGCCCTGCTTCTCGCTGTAGGAGTAGCCCATGTTGTAGGAGTCGCCCTTCTTCCACGGCACCGAGACGGTGGTCGCGGGCTTGCCGGACAGCTCGGTGGACGGCTTCTCGTCACCGGTGGCGAAGGGGAAGTAGAGCACCTGGGGGGTGGTCTTGATCTTGCTCTGCTTCAGCAGCTGCTTGGGGTGGCACAGCACCGCGCGGTCGTAATACTTCTGGCCGTTGATGGTGCGGACCCGGCTGCCGTCGATGGAATACGACCCGGTGCCCTTGGTAGCCATGTAGGTCTTGCCGTAGTCGAGGCCCTTGGCGTGCTTCTTGAAGTACCTCTTGGTCCAGCCCGCCGCGCCGGTGTTGCCGATGATCGCGTTCATCGGGGACAGCAGCGGGATGTCGACCGGACGGATCGAGCGGACCGGGCCGACGTCGGCGGCGTACTTAGAGTGGTAGACCGGTACCAGCCGGGTCCCGCTCTGCAGCAGCGCCGCGGGGTAGCCGTCCAGTTCGACGAAGACGATGTCGGCGTCCTCGATCCCCACCTGGGGATGCTCCCCCTTGTTGTCGGGCACCTTGACGGCGACCACGGGCCGGTCGGCGTCGGCGGGATCGTCCAGCAGCTCGCCGGTCAGCGGCCAGCGCGGACGCGGGTCGCCGGTGGGGGTCGGGGTGGGCGTGGGCGTCGGCGTCTCACCGGCGGTGGGGGACGGGGCGGGCGTCACCGGCGCCTGTGTCGGCGTCTCGGCAGAGGCTGCCGTGCAGCCCGCCAGCAGCGGTCCTGCCACTGCCGCACCGGCCACACCGACGGCACCGACCATGAGGGTTCGGCGGCTCACCGACTCCATTGCTCACTCCTCCACCCGGCCACGCGGTCCTGTGGGACCGCGCTCAATCGTAGAACCAACTGCCCAGCGGTCCGAATCGGGACCCCACGGGTCGGACTCAGGCCTCCGCCACCTCGTAGTCCATGCAGACCCGCGCGGTGCGGACCTTGCCGATGAACTGGGCGACCGCCTGGTGCCGCGGGTGCACGACGTAGGCCTGGAGCGCCTCGACCGTGTCGAACTCGCTGTACAGCACCAGGTCGTAGCTGTGCTCGAGCGGGTCGGCGCCGATCGCGACCTCGAGGGTGCGCAGCCCGGGGACCACGTCGGACAGCGCGGCGAGCTGCTCGGCTGCGGTGGCGAGGTTCGCGGACTTGTCGGCGCCCTCGGCCTGGTCGGCGAAGTTCCAGAAGACTATGTGCTTGATCACGGGGGGATTCTTCCATGCCGCGGCGGCCGTCGACAGGCAAGCCGGCGCAGTCGCCGGGTC
>JAEYUH010000254.1 GCA_023432725.1 Actinomycetes bacterium
GGGCAAGGTGGTGCTCTTCGAGGGTGCCCAGGCCCACCACCTCGACGTCGACCACGGGACCTACCCCTACGTGACCTCCTCCAACCCGATCGCAGCCGGGGCCTGCATCGGCGCCGGCGTCGGCCCGACCCGGATCGACCGCACCATCGGGATCGCGAAGGCCTACACCACCCGGGTCGGCGAGGGCCCGTTCCCCACCGAGTTGCTGGACGCCGACGGCGAGCGCCTGCGCGAGGCGGGTGCCGAGTTCGGCACCACCACCGGACGCCCCCGCCGCTGCGGCTGGTTCGACGCTGTCGTCGTCGAAGCCGCGGTGAGCGCCAACGCCTTCACCGACATCTTCCTCACCAAGCTCGACATCCTGACCGGCTGGGAGCGGATCCCGGTCTGCGTCGCCTACGAGGTGGACGGGGTCCGCCACGAGCACCAGCCGATGACCCAGACCGAGTTCCACCACGCCAAGCCCGTCTACGAGTACCTGGACGGATGGGCCGAGGACATCTCCGGCTGCCGCAGCTTCGACGACCTGCCGGCGAACACCCAGGCCTACGTCCGGCGCCTCGAGGAGTTGGTCGGCACCCGGATCTCCGGCATCGGCGTCGGCCCCTCGCGGGAACAGGTGGTCATGCTGCACGACCTGCTGTGAGGCGGGTCGCCCGGGCGCGCTGGGCCACGATCGGGGCCCAGTCTCACCATGTGGGCAGCCGTGGTCCCTCGCATCCGTGCTTTGACTAGGGTTTTTGCACCCTCATCTGACGTTAACCCTGCCGTCACTTGGCTGCCACGCCGCTGCACCTACCGTGGTTGAGCCGGTGAAACAGTCCGCCGGACAGGCCGCTCGACGCGGCCGCGCGACCGGCCGAACTGGCCGGGAGCGAGCGCCGGGAGCCCCCAGGGGCGACCGGCTCCAACGGTGGTCGCGTGGCGCTTGAGGTGTCGCCGCGGTAGCGCCACCCTGCCAACGACGCAGCGCCGGGGGGATCCCTGCGCGTCCAGAAACGAGGTGCGATGCCCGCACACGATCTCCGCCAGGTCGACGGATTCGACCCCACCACCCGAAGAGAACTGACCCGCAACCCCTACTCGCCTGTGATGATCCTGCTGGTCGTGATCGCCACGGTGGGCATCCTCGCCTACGCCGTCTTCCTGCTGAACCCTGCCAACCGGGGCGACTGGCTGCCCTACCTGCTGGTCGTGGGCGCCGAGGCGGTGCTGGTCGTCCACGCCCTGCTGGCGATGTGGACGATCCTCGCCGGCTCGAAGCCGCCCCGGGACGAGGACTACTACGCGGTCCGCCGAACCCTGTTCGGCGACCACACCCCGACCGCCGCCCACCGCCCCAACCCTGACTGGCCGCTCACCATCAACGGCGAGCCCGCCACGGTCGCGGCGTTCATCACCTGCTACGGCGAACCGGTCGACGTGATCGCCCGGACGGCCGCCGCCGCCCGCGACCTGTGGGGCACCCACACCACCTGGATCCTCGACGACGGCGCCTCCGACGAGGTCCGCGACCTCGCCGCCGAGCTCGGCGTCAACTACCTGCGCCGGCTGTCCGGCAGCGGGGCCAAGGCGGGCAACATCAACCATGCGCTGAGCGTGGTGAAGTGCGACTACTTCTGCGTCTTCGACGCCGACTTCGTGCCCAAGCCCGAGTTCCTGTACGAGACCCTGCCGTTCTTCGGCGACGAGAACGTGGCCTTCGTCCAGACCCCGCAGAGCTACGGCAACCTCAACAACCTGATCTCGCGCGGCGCCGGCTACATGCAGACAGTGTTCTACCGCTTCATCCAGCCCGGGCGGAACCACTTCAACGCCGCCTTCTGCGTGGGCACCAACGTGGTCTTCCGCCGCGCCGCCGTGGACGACATCGGCGGGATCTACACCGACTCCAAGTCCGAGGACGTGTGGACGTCGCTGGTGATGCACGAACGCGGCTGGCGCACCATCTACATCCCGGAAGTGCTGGCGGTGGGCGACGCCCCCGACACCATCGAGGCCTACACCAGGCAGCAGTTGCGCTGGGCCACCGGCGGCTTCGAGATCCTGTTCACGCACAATCCGCTGAACCCCCGCCACCCGCTCACCGTCGACCAGCGGCTGATGTACCTGGTGACCGCCACCCACTACCTCACCGGCATCATGCCGGGAGTGCTGATGCTGGTGCCGGCCCTGGAGATCTTCTTCGACCTCCGCCCGGTGACGCTCGGCACATCCATCACCAGCTGGCTGCTGTTCTACGCCGGGTTCTACCTCATGCAGGTGGTGCTGGCGTTCTACACGCTCGGCTCGTTCCGCTGGCAGGTGCTGCTGCTCGCGGCCGCCTCGTTCCCGATCTACCACCAGGCCCTGATCAACGCCTTCATCGGCAAGGAACAGAAGTGGCACGTCACCGGCGCCCGCGGCAAGAAGACGTCGCCGTTCACGTTCATCCGGCCGCAGGTCTACCTGTTCACGTTCCTCGTGCTCACCGGCCTGGTCGGGATCTGGCGCGACCTCAACAACTCGCAGTTCGCGCTGGCCACGGCCTGGAGCCTCACCAACGCCGGCTTCCTCGGCGCGTTCCTGCTGGTGGCGCTG
>JAEYUH010000292.1 GCA_023432725.1 Actinomycetes bacterium
TGGTAGCGCAGCCGGTGGAGCAGCGGGACCAGATCGCAGAGCGACTGGACGCCGTCCGCCGCGAGCTGGCTGCGATCCCGCTGCCCGCCTACGCGGGGCAGACCCCGGCCGAGGCCCGCCGCAACGCGGCGACTCTTCGGGAGCTGGAGTCCATGCTCCGCACCCACGTCGGGGTGGCGGTGCGGGCGGTCGAGCGGCTGGTGCCGGCGCGGGACACCCGCCAGCTGCTCGCCGGGGACTTCGGGCTGGACGCCGCGGCCGCCCATCGTGACCTGCGGGAATCCCGCGCGGTCGCGGCGGCCCACGTCGCCGAGCAGGCTGCCGCGACCGGGCAGATCTCGCACCACCACGCCGTGGTGATCGGTCAGGCGTTGCGTCGGCTGCCCGAACAGACCAGCGAAGACCAGCGGCGCGGCGCCGAGCGGGCGCTGATCGAGGAGGCCAAGCGGCTCTCACCCAAGGATCTGGAGACCCGAGCGCGGCGGATCACCGAACTCCACGAGCCGACAGCGGCGGTCGACGCACGCGAGGACGCCCTGCTCGCCGAGCGCGAGGCGCAGGCGCGGCAGCGGGCGTCGCTGGCGATGTGGGACAACCGCGACGGCACCTGGTCGGGGCGATTCATCCTGCCGGAACTGCAGGCACGCATCCTGAAGACGGTGGTGGACGCCTTCGCCGCTCCCCGGCGCGGCCACCTGGCGACGGTGCCGACACGGCTCGAGCGGGCCAGGGCGGAAGCGCAGGACAAGCCCTACGACCGCAAGGCGGGGGAGGCCCTGATGGCGCTGGTCGAGCGCCTGCCGGCCGATGGCTTGCCGACCACCGGCGGGACACCGGTTCGGATCATCGTGACCATCGAGGAGGCCAAGCTCAGGTCGGCCACCGCGGCCGCCACGCTCGCCACCGGGGAACGGCTCTCCGCCGGCGAACTCCGGCGGCTCGCCTGCAGCCACGGGCTGCTGCCGGCCGTCCTCGGCGGCGCCAGCGTCCCGGTCGACCTCGGGCGCAGCCAGCGGCTGTTCAGCCCGCACCAGCGGGACGCGCTGGCAGGCATGGACGGCGGCTGCGTCACCCCCGGCTGCGACCGCCCGCCGGCCTGGTGTGAGGCGCATCACGGTGGGCTACCGTTCGCCGAAGGCGGCAACACCAACCTCACCGAGGGCTACCTCCTGTGCTCGGCCCACCACCACGAGGCGCACCGTCGACGATGGGGCTTCCGGCGGGCGCCCGACGGCCGGGCCGAGGTCGACCGGGGGAGCGGCTGGCAGCGCAACCACCGCTACCGACCGTAACCGGGGTGGTGTTGGCCCGTCCCGGCCCGCGGGCGGCGCGCGCCGGGTTCGGCGTGTGAAAGACTCGGGGTAGTCCCCCCGACGGCGATCGCCGGCCCTCCTGGACGCGTCCTGGAGGGGTAGGGGAGCGGTATGCGAACCGACGCTGGGAGTGCTGATGTCCGAACACCCGACAGCTGATTCACCCCGGGTCGCCGCGGTCGTCGTCATGGCCGCCGGCGCCGGGACGCGGATGAAGTCCGCGGTTCCCAAGGTGCTCCACAAGCTCGCCGGCCGCTCGATGGTCTCCTACGCGGTGGACGCGGCCAGCGCGCTCGAACCCGACCACCTCGTGGTGGTCGTCGGCCATGGCCGCGAGCAGGTCGAGGCACACCTGGCCGACGTCGCCCCGCAGGCCACGGTGGCGCTCCAGCCCGAGGCGCGCGGCACCGGCGACGCCGTCCGCTGCGGGCTCGCCGCGCTGCCGGGGGTCAGCGGCGAGATCGTGGTGACCAGCGGCGACGTCCCGCTGCTGACCGGTGAGACGCTGAGCGGCCTGGTCACCGCCCACCGCTCCCAGGGCAACGCTGTCACCATCCTCACCGCCGTCCTGCCCGACCCGACCGGCTACGGCCGGGTCGTCCGCGAGGGCGAGGCCGTCAACCGGATCGTCGAGCAGAAGGATGCCTCCGCCGACGAGGCCGCGATCACCGAGATCAACGCCGGGATCTACGTCTTCGACGCGGCGCTGCTGGCGGCAGGCCTGGCCGGCCTCGAAGCTGCCAACGCCCAGGGCGAGCTCTACCTCACCGACGTCGTCGGGCACGCCGTCGCGGGCGGCCACCGGGTCGGCGCACACGTCCTCGACGACCACCTGCAGACCGAGGGCGTCAACGACCGGATCCAGCTCTCCGCGCTGGCCGCCGAACTCAACCGCCGCATCCTTCGCCGCTGGATGGCCGAGGGCGTCACCGTCATCGACCCTGCGACGACCTGGATCCACGACGGGGTCGACCTCGCCCAGGACGTGACGCTGCTGCCGAACACCTCGCTCGAGGGCGCCACCAGCGTGGAGCGTGGGGCGACCATCGGCCCGGACACCACGCTGGTCGACGTCGAGGTGGGCGAGAACGCTGTCGTGGTCCGCACCCAGGCCGAGCTCGCCGTGATCGGCGCCGGCGCGACGGTCGGACCGTTCTCGTACCTGCGCCCCGGCACCGAGCTGGGCGCGAGGGGCAAGATCGGCGCGTTCGTCGAGACCAAGAAGGCGATCATCGGCGAGGGCGCGAAGGTTCCCCACCTCACCTACTGCGGCGACGCCGTGGTGGGGGAGGGCGCCAACATCGGCGCCGGCACCATCTTCGCCAACTACGACGGGGTGACCAAGAGCACCACCACGGTCGGCAGGCATTCCTTCGTGGGCAGCGATTCCGTCCTCGTCGCACCGGTGCAGATCGCCGACGGCGCCTACATCGCGGCCGGCTCGACAGTCACCGTCGACGTCGGTCCGGGCGAACTGGCGGTCGCCCGCGGCCACCAGCGCAATATCGCCGGCTGGGTGGCTCGCCGCCGCGCCGGAACCGCCACCGACGCCGCCGCCCGGGCGGCCCAGGGGACGGAAGCCGGGGAGAAGATCCCGCCAGAAGGGACTACCCTGAGCGCAGCACAGCGCCAGGAGGAGGCCGAGTGAGCGGGATCAAGCGGCCCACCGAGAAGCACCTGATGGTGTGTACCGGCCGGGCCTTTCCCGAACTCGCCCAGGATGTCGCAGAACTTCTCGGCGTCGACCTCGTCCCCACCCGGCTGCTCACCTACGCCAACTCCGAGATCTACGTCCGCTTCGAGGAGTCGGTGCGCGGCGCGGACGCCTTCGTCATCCAGAGCCACCCTGCCCCGGTCAACGAGTGGCTGATGGAGCAGTTGATCATGGTCGACGCGCTGAAGCGGGCCTCCGCCAAGCGGATCACCGTGATCTCGCCGTTCTACCCCTACGGCCGCCAGGACAAGAAGCACGCCGGCCGGGAACCTGTCTCGGCGCGGCTGGTGGCCGACCTGTACAAGACCGCGGGCGCGAACCGGCTGATGTCCATCGACCTGCACGCCGCCCAGATCCAGGGCTTCTTCGACGGCCCGGTCGACCACCTGCTCGCGCTGCCGGTGCTCTATGACTATGTCGCCGGCAAGTACGACGTCAACGAGATGACGGTGGTGTCGCCCGACGCCGGCCGCGTCCGGCTCGCCGACATGTGGTCGGACCGGCTGGGCAGCCCGCTGGCGATCATCCACAAGCGCCGCGACCCGAACCGGGCCAACGAGGTGGCCGTCGGCGAGGTCGTGGGTGACGTGACCGGCCGGATGTGCCTGCTCGTCGACGACATGATCGACACCGCGGGCACCATCTGCCAGGCGGCGGAGGCACTGATGGACCACGGCGCCAAGGGAGTGATCGCCGCCGCCACCCACCCGGTCCTGTCCGGGCCGGCGGTGCAGCGGCTGAACGAGGCGCCCTTCCTCGAGGTCATCGTCACCAACACGCTTCCGCTCTCCGAGTCGGTGAACATCCCCAAGCTGACGGTGTTGTCGATGGCCCCGCTGCTGTCGCAGGCGATCCGCGCGGTCTTCGAGGAGGGCTCCGTCACGTCCCTGTTCGATGGCACCAACTGAGCATCGTCGCAGCCGCTGCCGATTTCCCTGCTCATCGCCACCCCCTGTAAGCTCTCGGTGTTACCTCGGCGAGGGGCTGGGTGCCCGTGATCGACAAGGTCCTCCCTTGCTGAGCCGTGTGAACGTCCAAGGTTGAGGAGTATCAGGAAGTGTCAGAGAACAAGATCGCTGCAGCCACGCGGAACGAGTTCGGCAAGGGCGCGGCGCGTCGGGCGCGGCGTGAGGGCCTGGTCCCCGCCGTCATCTACGGCCACGGAACCGACCCGGTCCACGTCTCGCTGCCCGGCCACGAGGTCCTGCTCGCCCTGCGTGTCGCCAACGCCCTGCTGCGCCTGTCGGTCGACGGCGGCAAGGAGATCCTCGCCCTGCCCAAGCAGGTCCAGCGCAACCCGATCAAGGGCAACATCGAGCACCTCGATCTGGTCATCGTCAAGCGCGGCGAGAAGGTCACCGTCGAGGTGCCGCTGATCGTCCACGGCGAGGAGAAGGTCGACGGCCTGGTCGTGATGGATCAGCAGAGCATCGCCCTCGAGGCGGAGGCCACCCACATCCCGGCGTCGATCGAGATCTCGGTCGCCGGCCTCACCATCGGCGACACC
>JAEYUH010000315.1 GCA_023432725.1 Actinomycetes bacterium
GGCATCGAGCGGGTGCTCGCCTCGCCCGCCGTCCGGGCCCGCCAGACCGCCGAGGCGCTCGGTCTCCCGGTGCAGGTCACCGTGGTCGACGCGCTCTACAACTGCTCGGCGGCGACTCTGGCCACCAACCTCGCCCGGCTGCCCGAGTACGTGCGCACCGCCCTGGTGGTGGGCCACTTCCCCGGGGTGCCAGGGCTGGTTCAGACCCTCGCCGACCGGCACACCGCAGGACCCGAGGTGTCGCTGCTGGCCCGGCAGTTCCCACCCGCCACCGTCGTGGAACTGGAGTTCACCGACCCGTGGCCCGACCTGCACATCGCCCGGCTGGTGGCAGTCCGCCGGCCCTGAGCCGAGGAGCACCCATGCGGACCGCCGAGTACCCACGCCCCACTCACGTGCTGGCGCACTTCAGCGACACCCACCTGCGTCACCCGGACCGGCCGCTGGTGCGCGGGGTCCTCGACCCGCGGGTGCCGCTCAGCGAATTGCTGGCGGGGCTGATGCTGAGCGGTCACGCCCCCGAGGCGCTGCTGTTCACCGGCGACCTGAGCGACGACGGGACGCCGGAGTCGTACCGGGAGCTCAGGCACCTGGTCGAACCGATCGCCGACGCGCTCGGCGCCCGGGTGCTGTGGCAGAACGGCAACCACGACGACCGGGCCGTGTTCCGCACCGAGTTGCTGGGCGAGCCGGCGGGCGACACGCCGGTGAACCGGGTGCACTGGCTGGGCGGGCTGCGCCTGCTCTGCCTCGACACCACGGTGCCGGGCCGTGACCACGGCGAGGTGGCCGCCGAATCCCTTGCCTGGCTGGCTGCCCAGCTGGCCGACCCCGCGCCGGAGGGCACCGTGCTGGCGATGCACCAGCCGCCCGTGCCGGTGGTGCAGGATCTCGCGGCCAGCTGGGAACTGGTCGGCCAGCAGCGACTTGCCGAGGTGGTGCGCGGCAGCGACGTCCGGTGCATCCTCGGCGGCCACTTCCACCAGACCAGCTACGGCAGCTTCGCCGGGGTGGCGGTGTCCGCGGTGACCGCGACCAGCTACACCCAGGACCTGTTCTCCGGCCGCGGCAGCCGGGGCCACGCCGGCGGCCAGGGATTCAACCTGGTGCGGGTCTATCCCGGCACGATCAACCACACCCTGGTGCCGATCGGGCGCCACCCGACGGTGACCACGCCCCGCGACGAGGCGGAGTCAGCCGCCGAGCTGGGCCGTCGCGGGGTCAGGATCGCCGACGCCTCCTCCGGCTAGGGCACCACGTCGATCACCGGCTCGCCGGCCGCGACCTCCCTGCCCGGCAGGGGGGTCACCGCGGTGAGCGCCGCGGTGTTGATGACCACGACGATCGTGGTGGTGTCGTAGCCGGCCGCCGCGACCGCCTCGAGGTCGACGGCGCCCAGCAGGTCGCCCGCTGCCACCCGCTGTCCCGGGGCCACGCGTACCTCGAAGCCCTTGCCCTCGAGTTGGACGGTGTCGATCCCTACGTGGACCAGCACCTCGACTCCGTCGTCGGTCTTCAGGCCGAAGGCGTGCCCGCTGTCGGGGACGGTGACGAGCTCGCCTGCGACGGGCGCCAGCACCCTGCCGTCTGTGGGCACGATGCCCACCCCATCGCCGAGCGCGCGCGAGGCGAACACCTTGTCGGCTACCTCGTCGAGGGAGACCACCCGGCCGGCGACCGGCGCGCCGACGACCTCGGTGGCGGTGGCCAGGGCGGTCGCCGTCGCCGCCGGGGCTGACGCCGCCCTCGGTTCCCCTGCCCCGGCGCTGCCGGACGTGAGCGGGACGGCGGTGCGGGTGGCGCCGGCCGCCGCCAGCGCCAGGTCGGCCTCGTTCTGCTCGCGCTCGGCGAGGAACTCGGCGCGCTGCTCGGGCGTGCGGTAGTCGGAGATCACGACCAGCGTCATAGCTGTCACGAAGGCCGCGGCGATCGCGATGCCGTAGACCCAGATCGGATCGAACACCGGGATGGTCAGCAGCGAGGTGAACGCGAAGGCGCCGGTGGTGACCCCGCCGAGCAGGCCGACGATCAGGCCGCCTACAGCGCAGCCCACCAGCATTCGCGGGTAGATCCGCTTGAACCGCAGGTGGATGCCGTACAGGGACGGCTCGGAGATACCGCCGAACAGGCCCGCCGCCAGCGCGCCGGTGGCGGTCTGGCGCATCTGGACGTCCCGGTCGCGCATCGACAGCACGAGGACGCCGGCAGTGGCTCCGAAGCAGGCGAAGTTCCACGTCCCCATCGGGCCCTGGATGAAGTCGTAGCCCAGGGTGTCGATGTTGGCCAGCATCAGCGCGTTCAGCGGCCAGTGCAGACCCAGCGGAACCAGGAACGGGTAGATCAGCGGGATGATGATCGCGAAGACGATCGGCGCCGCACTGTTCAGCCAGGCCAGGCCGGTGCCGATGCCGGTACCGAGCCAGATCCCCAGCGGGCCGATCAGGAACGCGGTCACCGGGATCATGATCAGCATCGACAGGAACGGCACGAAGACCATCTGGACGTTCTCGGGGAAGACCCGCTTGAAGAACTTGTAGACCACCGCGAGCACCGCGACCATGATCAGCGGCACGAAGACCTGGCCGCCGTAGGAGTTGAGCTGCATCGGCAGGCTGAAGATGTTCGCCACGCAGGTCGGGTCGCCGCCGGGAATCGGGCTGGTGGTGCAGACCGTGTCGGCGAACCGCTCGGGGTTGGACAGGCTGACGAACTCGGGGGTCATCACCGCGCCCATCACGGTAGCGCCCACCCAAGGGTCGATGTTGAGCTTCTTGGCCGCGTTGTAGGCGACCATGATCGGCAGGAAGTAGAACACCGAGCGCCACATCGCGTCGACGAACACCCACGCCGCGGGCTTGTCCGGCGCCCGGAAGTCGACCACCCCGAGGGCGTCCAGGACTGCTGCGAAGGCGATGATCAGCGAGGCGCCGAGAAGCACGCCCAGCAGGGGGCGGAACGAGTCGGACAGGTACTCGAAGAAGCTGTCCAGCCAGGCCACCTTCCCCCGCGCCTTGGAGCGGGCCGCGGCCTTCACGTCCGCGTCGCTGACCTGCTTCTTGCTGCCGGCCATGCCGGGCAGGTTCATGATCTCGGTGAAGGTGGTCTGGACGCCGCCGCCGATGACCACCTGGAACCGGTCGCCTGACTGCGGCACGGCGCCGAGCACCCCGGGAACCTTGTCGAGGGCTGCCTGGTCGACCTTGCCGGCGTCGGCGAGTTCGAAGCGCAGCCGGGTCGCGCAGTGGGTGAGGCTGAGGATGTTGTCGGGCCCGCCGACGTTGTGGACGATCTGCTCGGCAGTACTGCCGCCGGGGGTGGGAGGCACAGTTCTTCCCTTCTGCTAGGGGTCGCCACGGATGTGGCGTCCGTCACCGCCGGGAAGGGCCCGGAAACGACCAGGACCTGGGACCCACCCGATGGTGGTTCCCAGGTCCAGCTCGCTTTGCGAGTTCCCCGCGGCAGCGCCATGCCCCCAGCAAAGCACCGGCCCCGGGGGCGTGCAAGCAGTTCGCCGGACCCGGTGCAGTGGCGATGCCGGCGACCCCGCACGGCCAGGGATCAGCCGCCGCGAGACGTTCCACCCCTTGTTGGGCGCCATTCGCCCGAACCAGCCCTGGTGCTACCGTGACGCCCACAGGCACGGGGGTCCTGGGCTGCCTGGCCGCCGCCCGCTCCCGGCACCGGACCGCACCAGAGGAGTTGGCCCATGACCCGCACCGGCGCCGACGCGTCACCGGTCGGCGTCCCGGCTCCAGGGTTCAGCGTGCACGCCTACGCCAGGAGCGCCCGGGGAAGCCACCGCGCCGGGCTGAACCTCGCAGGCTACGGGTCGGCACCGCTGCCCGTCTCCGTCCTCGACCAGGTCGACACCCTCGCCGGACTGGAGCGCAGCGCACTGGGCTACCTGCGCAGCGTGCTGGTGACCCCCACCCACGCCGACGCCGAAGTGACCGCCTTCCTCGTCACCTGGGCCTACGAGAAGTACTGGCTTGCGGACGCGCTCGAGGCGATCGTCGCCGCGCACCCCGGGTACCCCTCGCGGGCCGCCGCCGATGGCCTGGCCGAGCGGGTCCGGCGCGGCGTGCACGACCTCGGCGAGCGGCTGGAGCCGATCCGCGAGTCGGTGGTGGCCAACCTGATCGGGCAGGACGTGACCGCCGTCCACGCCGTCACCGCCGCGCTCGACGAGTGGCTGGTCCAGACCGCCTACCGCCGGCTCGCCGAGACTCTCGGCGACCACCAGCTGGGCGCGACGCTGGCCAGCCTGCTGGAGGTCAAGGAACGGCACGAGGAGTTCTTCGCCACCCAGGCCCGCGCCCGGCTGGCCGCCTCGCCCGGCGCGGTCCGGCTGGCCCGCCGCCGACTGCGCCGCACCGTGCTGCCGATCGGGGCGCTCGCCCGGCCGGGCGCCGGGATTCACCGGCTGCTCGGCGAGCTGCTCACCCCGTCCGACCTCGCCGCGGTCGACCAGCGACTCGACTCATACCCCGGCCTGGGCGGGCTGCGGCCGGCCCGTCGGGCAGCAGCCCACGCCGCCCGCCGGGCCGGCCACCACCGCTTCGCACCACCCCCGTCGAAGGAGAATCCCCAGCCGTGAGCATCGACCTCGGATCCGCTCGCATCCTGTTGACCGGCGCCACCGGCTTCGTCGGGCAGGCGGTGCTGGAACGCCTGCTCACCGGACACCCGGGCACCACCATCACCGTGCTCGTCCGCCCGAAGGGGACGATGACCGCCGAGCGCCGGTTCGAGGCGCTGCTGCGCAAGGCTGTGTTCGCGCCCTGGCTCGAGCGGGTCGGGGAGGACGAGGCTCGCCGGGTGGTCGCCGAGCGGGTACGGATCGTCGAGGGCTCGCTGGGCGACCTCGGCCCCGAGCCGGCCGCGCTCGACCTGGTGCTGCACTCGGCCTCGTCGGTGAACTTCGACGACCCGATCGACCGCGCCTTCGCCACCAACGTGTCGGGGGTGGCGAGGCTCTACCAGGCCCTGCTGGACGCCGGCGCCGACCCGCATGTCGTGCACGTCTCGACCGCGTACGTCAACGCCGCCCGGAAGGGCCTGGTGACAGAGACCCCCGTCGACCACGACGTCGACTGGCGGCTGGAGGAGCGCGCCGCGCTGACCGCCAGGGAACGCGTCGACGAGGCCTCCCGCCGGCCCGCGCAACTGCGCCAGTTCCTCAAGGCCGCCCAGCAGGAGGTGGGCAAGGTGGGCCCGCTGGCGGTGGCGGAGACCACCGAGGCCTCCCGGCGGGCCTGGGTGGACGAGCAACTCGTCGAGCACGGCCGGGCGAGGGCCCAGAGCCTGGGCTGGACCGATGCGTACACGTTCACCAAGGCGCTGGCGGAACGGGTCGCCGAGGAACTGTGGCTGGGCAACGGGCACCGGCTCAGCGTGGTGCGCCCGTCCATCATCGAGAGCGCGCTGCGCCACCCCTACCCGGGCTGGATCGACGGCTTCAAGGTGGCCGACCCGCTGATCCTCGCCTACGGCAAGGGCCAGCTTCCCGAGTTCCCCGGGCTGCCCGACAGCGTGTTGGACGTGGTGCCGGTCGACTTCGTGGTCAACGCCATGCTGGCGGCTGCCGCGACCCCGGCCCCCCGAGATCGCGCGCGGTACTTCCACATGGGGTCGGGGGCCACCAACCCGCTGCCCTTCCACCAGATGTACGACAGCATCCGCAGCTACTTCCTCCAGCACCCGATCCCGGGAGCGAACGGGCCCACCCGCGTGCCGCCGTGGCAGTTCCCCGGCGGCGTCCGGTTCGAGAGCTCGATGAAGCGCAAACAGGTCGGGGCGAAGCTGGCGGCCGGGGCGGTCTCCCGGCTGCCCGCGGGCGACCTGACCCGGGGGTGGCTGGAGAAGCTGGACGGGGCGACCCGCGACCTCGGCCTGCTGCGGAAGTTCTCCGAGCTGTACCGGGCCTATGTGCAGTCGGAGGTGCTGTTCGATGACACAAGCACCAGGGCGCTGCATGCCGCGACCGCGAACGGGCCGGACGACGACGCCGGCTTCGACGTCGCCGGGAGCGCCTGGCCCCACTACCTCATGGACGTGCACCTGCCCTCGATCACCACGATCACCCGCGCCTTCTCCTCGCGCACCGGCAAGGGCGAGCGCCCCCGCCGTCCGCTCACCACCGGCGACGACGTGGTGGCGGTGTTCGACATGGAGGGCACAGTCCTGCACGCCAACCTCGTCCAGCAGTACCTGTGGCTGCGCCGAGCCGAGCACGACGCCACCGCCCTGCCGAGGGAGGCGACCAAGATCCTCGCCCTGCTGCCGCGCTATCTGGCCGCCGAACGGCGGGACCGCAGCGAGTTCATCCGCAGCTTCCTGCGCCTGCACAAGGGGATGCGGGTCGACGACATCCGCGCCTACACCGAGGGCCCGGTCGGCCGCCGGCTGCGCGGGCACCTGCTGAGCGAGGCGCTGGACCGGGTGGCGCAGCACCGCTCGGCTGGCCACCACACCGTGCTCGTGACCGGCGGTGTCGACCTGCTGGCCGACATCGCTGCTCCCTACTTCGACGAGGTGGTGGCCAGCGGTCTGCACGCCGAGGACGGGGTGCTCACCGGCTTCCTCGCCTCTCCGCCGATCGTCGGCGAGGCCAGGGCGGCCTGGCTGAAGAGTTACGCCGACGCCCACGGCTTCGACCTCGACAAGTCCTACGGCTACGGCGACAGCCAGGCCGACACCTCCTGGCTCCAGCTGCTCGGCAACCCAGTGGCCGTCAACCCCGACCAGCGCCTGTTCAAGGTGGCGCGGGACAAGCGGTGGGAGGTCGCGGTCTGGAAACGGACCGGCAACGGCCACAACCCGGGCCGGGAACTGTGACCCACTGAGGGAAGGGACCCATGGCGTTCGACATCGACCAGTATGCGCAGGCCTCGACCGAGGTGACCTGGCAGGACCTCGACTTCGAGGCCTTCACCCAGGCGCCGCTGCCCGAGGTCACCCTCCGGACGCTCAGCTACATGTGTGCGGTCGAGTACCACACGGTCTGCTACCTGCGCGACCTGCTGGTGACACCGTCGCACAAGGAGCGCGACGTGAACGCGTTCATGACGATGTGGAACCGCGAGGAGTTCTGGCACGGCGAGGCGCTGGCCGCCGTGCTGGAACGCCACGGGATCACCGTCGGCTACGACCGGCTGAAGGCGGGCCGGGTCAAGCTCGCGTGGCGCGACCGGCTCGCCCCGCTACGGCAGTCGATCCTCGGCAACATCGTCGGTGAGGACTACATCGCCGTCCACATGAGCTGGGGGGCCGCCAACGAGTGGAGCGCCGTGGCTGCCTACCGGCGGCTCGCAGCGCTGGAGGACCACCCTGCACTCTCCCCGCTCCTGCACCGGATCGCACAGCAGGAGACCAAGCACGTGGCCTTCTACGCCACCCAGGCCCGCAAACGGCTGGAGAAGAGCGCGGTGGCCCGCAAGCTCACCCGGCTGGCACTGACCAGGGCCTGGGAGCCGGTCGGCTCCTCGATCTCCGAGCCCCAGGACGTCCGGCACGTGATGACCCACCTGTTCGGCAGCGCCGACGGCCTGGAGGAGATCCGCCGGGTCGACGCCAACATCGCAAGGCTGCCGGGCATGGAGGGGCTCACCATCGTGGAGAACGCGCTGCGCAAGCAGGGTGTCGCCGCCTGAGGCGGACGAGGAGAGCCACCTTGGGGAATCGAACCCCAGACCTGCTCATTACGAGTGAGCCGCTCTGCCTACTGAGCTAAGGTGGCGCGGCCCGGCAGGCCGGACCGGACCACAACTATAGGGTCACCCGGCCGGATCGACCGAACCGGCGCCACGGTACCGGTCAGGTGCAGACGA
Organism: Actinomycetes bacterium; assembly: GCA_023432725.1. GTDB lineage: Bacteria > Actinomycetota > Actinomycetes > Propionibacteriales > Propionibacteriaceae > Propionicimonas. Next base: position 7,830 of record JAEYUH010000315.1, read on the forward strand.
ACCCGTCGTTGGGGAGCTTTCCGTCCACCAGGTAGTCGACCACCGCCCGGTCGACGCAGGACGACTTGCCGCCGTAGCTGCCGTGCCCTTCCCCGTCGTAGGTGAGCAGCACGCCCGACTCCAGCTGTTGTGCCATCGTCTGGGCGTGCTGGTAGGGGGTGGCGTTGTCCCCGGTGCCGCCGATCACAAGGATCGGGTCGGCGCCGGCTCCGCGCAGATCGAGTTGCGGGGCGGGACGGACCGGCCACAGCGTGCAGGTGAACTGCGGGCCGAAGTAGCGTCCGAAGATCGGCGCCTTGCCCTGGTCCTCACCCCACACGGCCTCGGCGTCGAGCACCCCCTCGTCGAGGTGGTCGAGGCAGCTGATCGCGGGGAAGGCGTAGAACATCGGCGAGTACTGGCCGTCCTCGTCGCGGGCGTTGAGCTGGTCGGCGGCCCACAGCAGCGCCTCGCCGCTGCCCTCGATCGCCCAGCCGGTGTAGGCCGCGAGCGCGGGCCAGGCCCGGGTGCCGCCGTACAGCAACTGAGCGACGCCCTCGACGGCCAGCGTCTGCGTGAGTCGCCGGCCCCTGACCTCGAGCGGTTCGGCGTCCAGATCGTCGAACAACCCCGTGATGCTAGCGAGCACCGCCTCGCGGGTGGACCCCAGGACGCAGTTCGTCCGCGCGCACCAGTCGGCGAAGTTGCCCAGCGCCAGGTCGAAGCCCATCGCCTGGATGACGTCGTCGGAGTCGGTGATGTTGACGGCGGCGTCCAGCACCAGCCGACCCACGCTGAACGGGAACAGCTCGGCGTACGTGGCGCCGAGCTCGGTGCCGTAGGAGTACCCGAAGAAGTTGAGGCGCTC
>JAEYUH010000334.1 GCA_023432725.1 Actinomycetes bacterium
ACCCGACCGGTCTCACCGGTGGAGTAGGGCGGGAAGTTGTAGTTGTGCATGTAGCGCTTGGTGGTCTCCGGCGCCAGGGTGTCGAGCTTCTGCTCCATGTCGAGCATGTTCAGCGTGGTGACCCCGAGGATCTGGGTCTCGCCACGCTGGAACAGCGCGGAACCGTGCACCCGGGGCAGCACGCCGACCTCGGCGGACAGCGTGCGGATGTCCGCGACGCCACGACCGTCGATCCGGACCTTCTCGGTGAGCGTCTTGTGCCGCACCACCTTCTTGGTCAGCGCCCGGAAGGCGCCGGTGATCTCCTTCTCCTTCTCCGGCAGCCGCTCGGCGAGCTCGGTCCGGACGGTAGCCAGAAGCTCCTCGGTCGAGGTCTCCCGCTCGGCCTTGCCGGCGATGCTCATGACGCCCTTGAGGCGGTCGGTGGCGACCTCGGCGACAGCGGCGTACACGTCGTCGGTGTAGTCGAGGAAGACCGGCATCTGCTCGACCGGCTTGGCGAACCGCGCTGCGAGTTCGGCCTGCGCATCGCACAGCGCCTTGATGAACGGCTTGGCGGCCTCGAGGCCCTGGGCCACAACCTCTTCGGTGGGAGCGGTGCGGCCGGAGCGGACGAGATCCCAGGTGGCCTCGGTGGACTCGGCCTCGACCATCATGATCGCGACATCGCCGTCGGGCAGCACCCGGCCGGCCACGACCATGTCGAAGGTGGCACCCTCGACCTGCTCGACGGTCGGGAAGCCCACCCACTGGTCGCCCAGCAGGGCGACGCGGACGCCGCCGACGGGGCCGGTGAACGGCAGCCCGGCCAGGGTCGTGGACGCGGAGCCGGCGTTGATCGCCACCACGTCGTAGAGCACGTTCGGGTTCAGGGCCATGACGGTGACGACCACCTGGACCTCATTGCGCAGGCCCTTGGCGAAGCACGGGCGCAGCGGCCGGTCGATCAGCCGGCAGGCGAGGATCGCGCCCTCGGACGGACGGCCCTCGCGGCGGAAGAAGGAGCCGGGGATCCGGCCGGCGGCGTACATCCGCTCCTCCACGTCCACGGTGAGCGGGAAGAAGTCGATGGCGTCGCGGGGGTTGTTCGCGGCGGTGGTGGCCGAGAGCAGCATGGTGTCGCCGTCGAGGTAGACAGCGACCGAGCCGTTGGCCTGCCGGGCCAGCAGGCCGGACTCGAACCGGACCACGTGCTTGCCGAGCGGGCCGTTGTCGATGACGGCTTCGGTGAACTGGAGGTCGGGACCTTCCATGGGGTTTCCTTTCGGTAGCGCCACCTGCTGGCCACCGCCGTCCCGGTCTTCGATCGAGGCCCGCGGGAGACAATCCCCCGAAGGCCACTACCGAGGACCGAGGTCCGGTGGGCGGTCAGTAGACGGCTGTTGAGTTGTGACCGGCAGTCGGCCGGGCAACGCCGCGAGGGAGCGGCCGACGCGGCCACTCCCTCACGGTCAGGGTTCCAGGGTCACCGACGCAGGCCGAGGCGAGCGATCAGCGACCGGTAGTGCTCAACGTCCTGCTTCATGACGTAGTTGAGCAGGCGGCGGCGCTGCCCGACCAGGAGCATCAGCCCACGGCGGCTGTGGTGGTCGCCCTTGTGCTGCTTGAGGTGCTCGGTCAGGTGGGCGATCCGCTTGGTGAGCAGCGCGATCTGGACGTCCGGCGAACCGGTGTCGCCCGGGGCGATGGCGTACTCTTCGATGATCTTCTTCTTGGTGTCGGCATCCATGAAGGCTGCTCCTCTCGGTTTCCCGTTGCGCGGCGCTCCCGTGCCAAGGTGGCTGCGACGTGAAGTGGAGACGAATCTCCGGGTCGCTGGGGAGCTCTTGGGCGTCCGCGGCCGTCGTGACGGCGTCCCCACTCTACCGTGCGGCCTCACGCGGGGCGAATCCATGCCGCGGGTGGCGCTCCGGCGCCCGGATCGCGCCGGTGGCGTGGCGGTGACTTCGGCAAATGCGCCCCGAGAGGTCAGTCCAAACCGTTAGGCTTCCAAAGGCCGCGCGGGCAGCGGGGCTGGAAAGGAACCTCGCAACAATGCAGATCGGGATTCCCCTGGAAACCCTGGGAGGCGAGACACGCGTCGCGGCCACCCCCAAGACAGTCACCCAACTGATCGGCCTGGGTCACAGCGTCGTGGTCGAAGCCGGCGCGGGAGCCAAGTCGTCCTACCCCGACGCCCAGTACGCCGAGGCGGGTGCCACGGTGGGCGACCGGGCGCAGGTCTGGGCCTCGCCGGTGGTCGCCAAGATCAACGCCCCGACCCCTGACGAGATCGCCCTGCTGACCGACGGGGCGGTGCTGATCTCGCTGGTCGCCCCCGCGCGCAGCCCCGAGCTGCTGGACGAGCTCGCCAAGCGCCGCATCACGGTGCTGGCGATGGACGCGGTGCCGCGGATCTCGCGGGCGCAGGCCCTGGACGTGTTGTCCTCGATGGCCAACATCGCCGGGTACCGCGCCGTCGTCGAGGCCGCCAACGAGTTCGGCTCCTTCTTCACCGGTCAGGTCACCGCCGCGGGCAAGGTCCCCCCGGCGAAGGTCCTGGTGGCCGGCGCCGGCGTGGCTGGGCTCGCTGCGATCGGGACGGCGAAGTCGCTGGGCGCCATCGTCCGCGCCACCGACGCCCGGCCCGAGGTGGCCGAGCAGGTCCAGTCGATGGGTGGCGAGTTCCTCGCGGTGAAGGTCGCCCAGCAGCAGGTCTCCACCGACGGCTACGCCAAGGAGACGTCGGAGGACTTCAACCGCGCCGCCGCCCAGCTGTATGCCGAGCAGGCCAAGGACGTCGACATCATCATCACCACCGCCCTGATCCCCGGGAAGCCCGCTCCCCGGCTGATCACCGAGGAGATGGTGGCCTCCATGAAGCCCGGCTCGGTGATCGTCGACATGGCCGCCTCCAACGGCGGCAACGTCGCGGGGTCGAAGCCCGACGAACTGGTGGTCACCCCCAACGGCGTGAAGATCATCGGGTACACCGACCTGCCCGGACGGCTCCCCACCCAGGCCTCCCAGCTGTTCGGCACCAACGTGGTGAACCTGTTCAAGCTGCTCACCCCCGCCAAGGACGGCGAGCTGGTGCTGGACATGGACGACGTGGTGGTCCGTGGAATGACCGTCCAGCAGGACGGCGAGCGGATGTGGCCACCGCCCCCGGTGCAGGTGTCGGCGGCGGTCCCCGCGACCATCACCCCCGCCGTGGTGGAGGACCCGGCGGTGAAGGCTGCCCGCGAGCTGGAGAAGGCCAAGGCCGGCGCCCGCAACCGGATGGTGACCTCGGTCATCGCCGCGGCGCTGGTAGTCCTCGCCGTCACGTTCTCCCCGGCGAGCTTCGTCGGCGCGTTCACGGTGTTCGCCTTGGCAGTGATCGTCGGCTTCTACGTGATCAGCGGTGTCTCGCACTCGCTGCACACGCCGCTGATGGCCCAGACCAACGCCATCTCGGGCATCATCCTGGTAGGCGCCCTGCTGCAGCTGGGCTCGACCAATGTCGCTGTGCTGGTGATGTCGTTCATCGCGGCCACCATCGCGTCGATCAACATCTTCGGTGGCTTCCTGGTCTCGTTCCGGATGCTCAGCATGTTCAAGAAGGAGGCATGAGAGCATGCTGATGCTCCACTTCGTCCAGGGGCTCTACATCGTCGCTGGCGTTCTCTTCATCCTGTCGCTGGCCGGCCTGGCCAAGCAGACCACGGCCCGGATGGGCAACATCGCCGGCATGATCGGGATGGCCCTGGCGCTGGTCGCCACGGTCATCCACTCGGTCAACATGTCGGCGACCCAGCCCGACCGGCTCTCCCCGCTGGTCACCCTGCTGCTGATCCTCGCCGTGCTGGCGATCGGCGCCGTGATCGGCACCCCGATCGCGCGCCGGGTCGAGATGACCCAGATGCCCGAACTGATCGCTGCCTTCCACTCCTTCGTGGGTATGGCCGCCGTGCTGGTGGGCTTCAACTCGTTCGCGGTCCCCGAGGGCGCCACCGGGGCGGTTCACTCGGTCGAGGTTGCCCTGGGTGTGCTGATCGGCGCCTACACCTTCACCGGTTCGGTAGTGGCGTACCTCAAGCTGTCGGCCAAGATGAAGTCCGCCCCGCTCACCCTTCCGGGCCGGAACCTGATCAACCTCGTCGGCTTCGTGCTGTTCTTCGGGCTCATGATCTGGTTCGTGATGGCGGGCGAGCACAACCCGACCCTGGGCTGGATCCTGATCATCGCCATCGCCCTGGTCGGCTTCGCGCTCGGCTGGCACATGGTGGCCGCGATCGGCGGCGGCGACATGCCGGTCGTCGTCTCGATGCTGAACTCGTACTCCGGCTGGGCCGCTGCCGCCGCAGGCTTCATGCTCAACAACAACCTGCTCATCATCACCGGGTCGTTGGTCGGCTCCTCCGGTGCGATCCTGTCCTACATCATGTGCCGGGCGATGAACCGTTCGTTCATCTCGGTCATCCTCGGCGGCTTCGGCGCCGAGGGGGGGACGGTGGCCGCCTCCTCCAGCGATGAGCACGGCGAGCACCGCGAGATCGACGCCGCGGGAGTGGCGGAGATGCTGAAGAACTCCGAGTCCGTGGTGATCACCCCTGGCTACGGCATGGCGGTCGCGAAGGCGCAGTACCCGGTCGCCGACCTCACCTCGAAGCTGCGGGCCCACGGCGTCAAGGTCCGCTTCGGCGTCCACCCGGTCGCCGGCCGGCTGCCGGGTCACATGAACGTCCTGCTGGCCGAGGCCAACGTGCCGTACGACATCGTGCTGGAGATGGACGAGATCAACGAGGACTTCTCCGAGACCGACACCGTGCTGGTGATCGGGGCAAACGACACCGTCAACCCAGCGGCGCTGGACGATCCGGGCAGCCCGATCGCAGGCATGCCGGTGCTCGAGGTCTGGAACGCCTCGAACGTGGTCGTCTTCAAGCGGTCGATGGCCACCGGCTACGCCGGGGTGCAGAACCCGCTGTTCTTCAAGGAGAACACCCAGATGCTGTTCGGCGACGCCAAGCAGCGGGTGGACGACATCCTCAAGGCTCTCGACTGAGCCCCACCTGACGCCAAGGGGCGGCCTCCGTACGGAGGCCGCCCCTTGCGCTGTCCGGGGTCAGGACGGCATGTCCACCCACTTCTCGGGCGCCTTGATCGAGACCGGCTCGTTGATCTTGTCGGTGATCATCTCGATCCGGGAGTCGCTGTCGCCACCGGAGACCTCGACCAGGACCTTGCGCGTGAACCCCTGCTGGTCCAGCCACACCTCGTACAGCGGGATGCCCATCTCGCCCTCGGTGACCTCCGCGGCGAGCGTGATCCGGTAGCGATCGGTGGTGACGCCGCGGATCTCCTCCGTCCCGATCAGTTCCACCTTGTCGAAGGCATCCCGGGACTCCCTCAGCATGTCGGACGGGGTGCCCGGCAACTCGACCCCGCTGCCCTGCGCCTGCTCCGGCGTCATCCGGTACCAGTCATCGCCCAGCGCCGGCATGCGCATGTAGACGGTGCCGTCGAGCATGATGACCTCCATGTCCTGCTCCATGATGTTCATCGTCATGTGCTGGTTCATCGTCCCGCTGCTCTGGTCCACGACACCGGTGGCCGTCAACCCCGGCGAATCGGCGGCGGTCATCGTCATCTCCATGGCGAAGGTCTTGACCGCCTTCTCGGCGCTGGCGAACTTGGCCAGGAACTCGTCGACCGACAGCTCGCCGGACGCCGGCTGGGTCGGTTCGGGGGCGGGCGCGCTGGAGGTGGCCGAGGCCTGAGGGGCCGGCGCGGCGTCGGTGGACGGGGGGGTCGGTGGCGTGGTCGACCCGCAGCCCGTCAGAAGAACGGTCAGGGCGGCGGCGGTGGTGGCGGCGAAGGTGGCTCGCACGGGTACCTCCTGATAGTGGTTGGCTTGAGCGTAGGACCCTTCCGGGTCGCCCCGTGCCGGATCGGCGAAAGGCCCTGCACGACTGTCGAGTCACCCGCCCCGCGTCGGCGTACTGTCAGCTGGGACGGCCCGCCCGGTGGGCAAGACGAAACCCCTGCGGCTTGATGCAGCGGCCACACTGGGGAGGTCCCATCACCGACCGAAGCGGAGCAGCATGGCCGTCGACCTGATCACCGTCCGGCTCTCCTCGGCCGACGACCTCGACGCGCTCCACGCCCGCGAACCGCACCCTCAGGCGCGTCTGGCACAGCGCCACTTCGACCGGCAGCAGGCCGGGGACTACTTCTTCGCGGTCGCCCAGCGTGGCGACACGATCCTCGGCTACTGCGCCCTCGACTGCGACCGGAGCAACCACCTGTGCCCCGAGTTGAAGAGCCTGTGGGTCTACCCCGAGCACCGCCGCCAGGGCGCTGCCCGGCAGCTGACCACATTTCTTGAGGATCAGGCCCGCGAGCTCGACTTCGTCGAGGTCTTCCTGCGGGTCGACCCGGAGAACGCGGCGGCTATCCCGATGTACATCGGGCTCGATTACGGGCCCACCGGCGACCACGTGCTCACCACCTACGAGACGGTGGACGCGACCGGACAGCGCTCCTCCTTCGAACAGCGCGACGCCGTCTACCGCAAGTCACTGCTGGCGCGCTGAACCCTCACCGCGGCTGGCGGACGCCGAGGGCGTGCAGCCGGGACCGCCGGCCACCGGCCAGCACTTCGAGGTCTACCCCCGCAGGGTCGAGCACGTAACCGTCCAGCACCGCCCTCGCGGTGAGCAGCCGGACCGACATCCGCGTCAGGTCGCCCTGGTGCTCGCCGCGCACGGTGATCGTGGTGCCGTCGGCGAACTGCAGCTCACCCAACCCGGGTGCGAGCGGGGAACCGCGGACCGCCGAGACCGGAACCTGGCGCCGCAACAGCCGCCCGGCGGTAGCCACTATCACCTGGGGCGCGGACAGCGCGAACTCCCCGGCGACCCGGGTCGCCGCCTGGCTGAGTTCGGCCGCGTCCTGCGGACTGAGGTCGAGCCCTCCCGAGGCGGCCGCAGCGCGCTGCCGCAGCCAGGACAAGAAGCCGTCCCACACCCCTCAAGTATGTGCCCGGGGGCCGACGGTTCCCACCCCCCGGTCTCCTATCCCCCGGCCAGCAGCCGTCGGGTATCGGCGACGTCGGTGTTCATCTGGTCGATCAGGTCGTCGATGCTTGTGAACCTGATCTGGCCACGGATGAGTCCTGCGAACTCGACGGTGACCGGGGCGTCGTACAACTCGAGGTCGTCGCGGTCGAGGACGTAGGACTCCACCCGCCTGTCGATGCCGTCGAAGGTCGGGTTGGTCCCGACCGAGATCGCGGCAGGCCAACGCTCGGGCTCGGCGCCGTCGGGCAGCGGTTCGCCGTGCGCGCCGAGGTGGTCGCGCCGGGTGAGCCAGCCGGCGTAGACGCCGTCCGCGGGGCAGGCCAGGTTGGGCGGCACCGGGAGGTTGGCGGTCGGGAAGCCGAGCTCGCGGCCGCGGCGATCGCCGTGCGCCACCACCCCGCGAAACGAGAACGGACGGCCGAGGTGCTCGGCCGCGTGGGCCACGTCCCCCTCGGCGAGTGCCTGCCGGATCAGCGTCGAGCAGGTCTCCTCGTCCCCGTAGCGCACCAGGGTGATGCCTTCGACGACGAAGCGCCCGGCGGCGAGTTCGGTGAGCAGCGCCACGTCACCGGTGGCGCGGTGGCCGAACCGGAAGTTGGCCCCGACGACCACCCGGGCGGGGTTGAGCGGGGCCACCACCTCGGAGACGAACCGCTCCGGCGGCCAGGCGGCGAACTCGCGGGTGAAGGTCACCACCTCGACCCGGTCGGCGCCGGCCCGGGTGAGCAACTCGATGCGCTCCTCAAGGCTGGTCAGCAGCATCGGACCCACCTCGGGGCGCAGCACCGACACCGGGTGGGGCCAGAAGGTCACGACAACCAGGGGCAGTCCCGGCTCACGGCTGCGGGCTTCGGCCAGCACCGCCTGGTGGCCGGGGTGCACGCCGTCGAAGTTGCCGATGACGACTACCGAGCGCTCCACAACCCGCCTTCCGAATGATGCCGATGAACCATAGCAAGCCGGGCCGGTCAGCCGCCCACCAGCACCGCCAGGGGCAGCGCCCTGCCATCGTCGGGCCGGTACAGCGCGAGCAGGTCGTCGCCGGCCAGCAGGGCGGCCACCGGTCCGGGGATCTCGCGGTCCAGCGCCCTGCCGTGGCGGACGGCGGCAGCCTCGGCCTCGTCCAGTTCGACCACCGGGAAGCAGCGGCGGGCGACCCCGGCAAGGCCGAGCAGCGGGACCCGCGAACCGGGGTCTCCGTCCAGGCCTTCGGGTGACAGGTGCGGGTCGTCCAGCGTGAAGTCTCCGACCCGGGTACGCCGCAGGCGGGTCAGGTGCCCGCCGGTACCGAGGTCGCGGCCAAGGTCGCGGGCGAGGGCCCTGATGTAGGTGCCCGAGGAGCAGTCGACCTCCACGTCCACGTCGAGCACGGGCAGCCCGTCGGCGTCGGCGGGACGCATCCCGGTCGCCTCGAACCGGCTGACCATCACCTCGCGGCCGGACAGCACCACGTCCTCGCCGCGCCGAACCCTCGCGTAGGCGCGCTGGCCGTCGACCTTGATCGCCGAGACCGTGGACGGCACCTGGGTGATCCGGCCGCGGTACGCCGCCAGCCGGGCCTCGACATCGTCGAGCGTGATGCCGGCAGCGCCGCGGTGCTCGACCACCTCGCCCTCGGCGTCGTCGGTGACCGTCGCCTGGCCGAGCCGGATGGTCGCCGAGTAGCTCTTGTCGGTGAGGCTGAGGTGCCCGAGCAGCCGGGTGGCCCGTCCGGCACCGACCAGCAGGACGCCGGTAGCCATCGGGTCGAGCGTCCCGGCGTGGCCGACCTTGCGGGTGCCGAGGATCCGGCGGAGCCGGCCCACCACCTGATGGGAGGTCCAGCCGGACGGCTTGTCGACGACCAGCAGGCCGTCAGTCAAGCTTGCCGGCCTCCGCCCCGGTCTCCTCGAACTCGTCCCGCGGTCCCTCGTCCTCCGCGCGGCGGTAGGGGTCGGGGTCGCCGGCATAGGTGGCCCCGGCGGCGCGGGCGGCCACCTCTGCGTCCTGGGCGCGGGCGCGGGCCAGGACATCCTCGAGGTGGGCAGCGTCCTCCTCCACCCCGTCGAGCACGAAGGCCAGCGTCGGGGTGAACTTCATCCCCAAACGCTTGCCCACCGTCGACCGCAGCACCCCGCTTGCGGAGGTGAGGGCGACGGCAGTCTGCTCACGGTCAGCGGGCTCCCCCATCACCGTGTAGAACACTGTCGCCTCGCGCGCGTCCCCGGTCAGGCGGACGTCGGTCACGGTCACGAAACCCAGGCGCGGGTCCTTGATCCGGCGTTCGAGCATCTCCGCCACTATGACCTTGATCTGCTCGGCCAATTTGGCGATGCGCGGACTTGCCATGAACCTCTCCTGACTGCGGTGGGCGGGTGCGGGGGGGGGGGGGGGGGGGGGCGCCCGGGGGGGGACGCGCCACCGCGACACGCTCAGTTGCGCGGCTTCTCCACCATCTCGAAGGTCTCGATGATGTCGCCGATCCGGATGTCGGAGTAGTGAGCCAGCGTCATGCCGCACTCGTACCCCTCGCGGACCTCGGTGACATCGTCCTTCTCCCGCCGCAGCGAGGCGATGGACGAGGTGTGCACCACGATGCCGTCGCGGAGCAGTCGGGCCGACGCGTTGCGCCGGATGCTGCCGTCGATCACCATGCAACCCGCGATCGTGCCGATCTTGGAGGACTTGAAGATCTCCCTGATCTCGGCCTGGCCGCGAACCTGCTCTTCGTAGATCGGCTTCAGCATGCCCTTCAGGGCGGCTTCGACCTCGTCGATGGCTGCGTAGATCACCGTGTAGTACCGGACGTCCACACCCGCGGCGTCGGCCATCTGGGTGGCTTTGCCCTGGGGACGGACGTTGTAGCCGATGATCACGGCGTCGGACGCCGCCGCCAGCGAGACGTTGGTCTCGGTGATGGCGCCGACACCGCGGTCGATCACCCGCAGCACAACCTCGTCGCCCACGTCGATCTGGGACAGCGAGTCCTCCAGGGCCTCGACCGAACCGGCCGAATCGCCCTTGAGGATGAGCTTGAGCTCCTGGGTCTCGCCCTCCTTCATCTCCTTGAAGAGGTCCTCCAGCGTCTTGCGTCGCGTGGTCCGGGCCAGCAGGGCCGCCCGCTGACGGGCCTCCCGCTGCTCGGCGATCTGGCGCGCCATCCGGTCGTCCTCGACGACCAGGAAGTTGTCGCCAGCACCGGGGACCGAGGTCAGACCGAGCACCTGCACCGGCATGGACGGCGGCGCCTCGTCGATGGTCTCACCCTTGTCGTTGATGAGTGCCCGGACCCGGCCGTGCGCCGAGCCGGCGACGATCGAGTCACCGGTATGGAGCGTGCCGCGGTGGACCAGCACGGTGGCCACCGGGCCACGGCCGCGGTCGAGGTGGGCCTCGATGGCGACACCCTGAGCGTCCATGTCCGGGTTGGCCCGCAGGTCGAGGGACGCGTCGGCGGTCAGCACGATCGCCTCCAGCAGCTCGTCCAGGCCCTGCTTGGTGACGGCCGAGACGTCGACGAACATGGTGTCGCCGCCGTACTCCTCCGGCACCAGGCCGAACTCGGTGAGCTGGCCACGGACCTTGACCGGGTCCGCCGCCTCCTTGTCGACCTTGTTCACCGCCACCACGATCGGCACATCGGCCGCCTTGGCGTGGTTGAGAGCCTCGATGGTCTGCGGCATCACACCGTCGTCGGCGGCCACCACCAGGACGGCGATGTCGGTCGACTTCGCACCACGGGCACGCATGGCGGTGAACGCCTCGTGACCCGGGGTGTCGATGAAGGTGATCCTGCGCTCGTTGTCGTCGACCACGGTCGCGACCTGGTAGGCACCGATGGCCTGGGTGATGCCGCCGGCCTCGCCCGCCACCACGTTGGTGTTGCGCAGGGCGTCCAGCAGCTTCGTCTTGCCGTGGTCGACGTGACCCATGACGGTGACCACCGGGGGCCGGGCCTCCAGGTCGTCCTCGTCGCCGTCGTCCTCGCCGAACTCGATGCTGAACTTCTCCAGCAGCTCGCGGTCCTCGTCCTCGGGGGAGACGACCTCGATGTTGTAGTTCAGCTCGGCACCCAGCACCTGCAGGGTGTCATCGGCCACCGACTGGGTGGCGGTCACCATCTCGCCCAGGTGGAACAGCACCTGCACCAGCGACGCCGCCTCGACGCCGATCTTCTCGGCCAGGTCGGTCAGCGAAGCGCCGCGGCGCAGCCGGACGGTCTGGCCGTCGCCCTGGCGGACGCGCACGCCGCCAATCGACGGCGCCTCCATCTGGTCGAATTCCTGGCGACGCTGCTTCTTGGACTTGCGTCCCCTGCGGGCCGGACCGCCCGGACGACCGAAGGCGCCCTGGGTGCCGGAGCCGCCACGGCCGCCACGGCCGCCACGGCCGCCGCCACCGGCGGGACCACCGGTCCCGGGGGGTCCACCGACGCCACCGCGTCCGGGAGCGCCACCGGGACGCCCACGTCCTGCAGCACCCGGAGCACCGGGACGGGCGCCGGGGCGGGCAGCGCCACCCAGCCCGGCCGAGCGCTGCGGCATCATCGCGGGGTTCGGACGCGGCATGCCAGGCAGGCCGCCGGTGCCGCCAGGACGCGGCA